>JBDTUE010000031.1:0-27276 GCA_040007895.1 Saprospiraceae bacterium
CAAAGAAAATGCCAAAGCGTATGCAGGAAAGCATTTTCGACTATTATAATTATCTATGGGCAACACGAAAAGGTTATGATCATGCAGCTATTTTATCAGAACTGCCGGAGTCATTCAAGTACGAATTCACTTTGTTTTTAAATAAGAGCATTATTGAAAAGGTTCCAATGTTTAAAGACGCGGAGCCTAGCCTGATTCAGGAAATCGTGATCTGTCTTAAACCCTGTATCTATATTCCTGGCGATTCCATATGTACCTATGGCGATATAGGGGATAAAATGTTTTTTATAAATAAAGGAGCTGTTGAGGTTATTTCGCAGGATGGTAAGCAGCGGTTTGCAACCATAGGTGAGGGTGATTTTTTTGGCGAGATCTCCTTGATATTGCGGCATCCACGCAATGCCACTATTCGGGCAATAGATTATTGCGACCTTTACTCTCTTGATAAAGAATCATTTGACCGTGTCGCATCTCATTATCCCGAATTTGAAAAAAATATTCACGAAATGGCACAAGAGAGAATGAACCAGGGGAGTTAGAATTCCAAGTCTTACTCCGCTGAATAGTTTTCGGGATCCGTACTTGATAATATGGCTTTGAGAATTGGGTGATCAAATCTATTTGAGATACTCATTTACTTCTTCTGAATAAATTTTTGAACGCGCTTCCAGGTTTGTCTTTTTAAACTTATGGGATCTTCACTTTCAAAAACCGGGTTGAATATCTTAGTGAATTTTATTGGCCTTTGTAGTCATTAGTCCGAACATCATTATAAAAACTGAAAGTATGATGGTTTGAATGATGAGAGATTTGTTTACCATTGGAATAGTTTGCTCAGGCACGATGGCTAAAAAAAGCAAGATGGTGATTAATCCTCTTGGTGCTACAAATAAAAGGGGTGATACCGATAGTTTTGAAATTTTAAGTGCAAGCCCTCTGATTATAGTAATTGTTAGAACTATGGCAGCTGCCCAAGGAATAGTTTCGGTGTTTAGAATTTCTTTTGGTTCCATCAAGAAACCAAATAGCATAAAGAATAAGGCTCGAATTAGAAAAGTTGCTTCTATTGTAATCTCCTTGAACTTCCTAACTTCTTTGTCTAATTTTTCTGG
The DNA here is from genome assembly GCA_040007895.1 of Saprospiraceae bacterium. GTDB lineage: Bacteria > Bacteroidota > Bacteroidia > Chitinophagales > Saprospiraceae > JADJLQ01. The sequence goes on from JBDTUE010000031.1 coordinate 1,113, forward strand.
CCTTAATTTTTCAATCCATTTAAATCGTTTTAGTTCATCAAGATTACCCAGAAACAAACCAAAAACAAGAATAAAGATTAATCCGGGTAAATGATACACTTTTGATATAGCATAAATGAGTATAACAATTAAAATAATTGGGGTAAATGTGATGTGATGCTTTATACGACTCAGTAAAAATGAAAGCGTAATAACCGCAATGAACGAAATGACAATAATGAGAAGTAACTCCAAAGCGAAGTTGCCAAATGATTGGGCATTGAAAATCTCGTTAAGCGCGATAAAATTAAAAAACAGCACACCAAAAATATCCGACAAACTGCTTTCGTAAATAGCGAATTCTTTGTGACTATGGGAAAGATTTCTAACACTTGGTATAGCAATTGCACTGCTGATTACGCAAAATGGGATTGCATTTACCAAAGCGGTCTTAAAAGCAACCTGACCGAAGTATTGAAAAGCAAATGCAAAAAGAAAAGCCAGTATAAACATTGGAATAAGTGCATTGAGTGTTGATTTTTTAATTAGTGATAGTTTTGACTTATTGAGCTCCAGTTCTAAGGAACCTTCCAATACAATCAGGATTAAACCTATTGTTCCAAATATCGGTAATAGAGGATTTAAGTCAGGAATATGTATTTGAAAGAAGTCGGTTGTTTGCCTTATCGTCCATCCTAAAAGCAACAATAGAATAACTGAAGGAATTTTAGTAAGTGGTGAACTGATGTCGAACACATAAGCCAATAAAAGCAACAAACAAATAGTGATGATTATAGTTATGGACATGTTTTTAACTGGTTAGGATAAGTAGTTCAGGAAAACTTTATTCAATATATATTAGATCAGCATGGTGTTTTAGTAAGTCGTCTTTTGAGCAATATGCAATTCTAAGTCCTGATCCTTTAATCATACAAAGGTCGTTTTTTCTCTCGGCAATAGAAACGCAAATTTACTTTTTGGATGTTATATTTTTCCAGTGTACAATAGAAACTGTTTTGTCAAGCGATTTTATCGTCCAACACAAATAACTAGTACGGAAAAAGGGTTGGGTTCAACTGACCTAAGGTGTAACATCTAAAATCGGTATAAATCTATCAATCACGGCATGGCGAGATACATCGTAATTTCCGGTAAAAATTTAGCATTCAGTAATGCTGCAAGTACTTTATCATCTCCGTAACATCGCCAGCAATTACGAATGTCTTCTACATCATCTTCGTTCAAATACACGTTCTATTACAAAATTAGCCTTGGCAACATAGTCTATTTTATCGAAGATCACATCCCCAAAGATTCGTTTATTAAAAACCGGTTTACTTTTAATAGGGCATTGTGCAAAACTAATTGAATTAATTTTTAATGATCTTCGATTATCATTTCTTAAAATACGCTTCCCAAAAATTCATTTTGTTCTTTAGAAGGTAATGGTTTGGATTCAATGACTTTATCAATAATTAATACCGGTTCTTTCATTGATTCGTAGGGCTTCCAGGTTGGTAGTCCGGAGCCATTGGGATTTCCTGTTTTTGCGAAATTTGAATGCAATATACTTATTTGATTTATCACAAATACAGGGGGTGTCTTCATAAGGTTAAAGACAGGGGGTGTCTTTCCCATAGGGATCTGTCTTCAATACAGAGGGTGTCTTATTTGTTTCCAAGACAGAGGGTGTCTTCAAGACACCCCCTGTCTTTAACCTTGTGTTTAACCATCATTTCACAAAAACGAAATATATTGCCGCCCCGAAATGAAATTCAGATTAGCTGCAGTCATAAGTTTAATTCTCATTGGCTTTTTGAAAAGTGAAAGCCAGGTCTGTTCAGGTAATCTGGGTGAAAACATTTTTCTAGGCGGTGATTTTGGAAGCGGAGCAGCTAATATTTTGTATCCTGATCCCCATATAGCTCCGGGATATGCTTATGCTCAAGGTGTTCCACCTTATGATGGTGTTTATGTGATTACTAATAATACATCCTGGCCGGGTATGTTCCCTACATGGCTTGGTATCAAAGACAATAGCAATGATCCTAACGGTTATATGATGGTAGTGAATGCCAGTTATACACCGGGTATATTTTATGAGCAAACCATCACCGGACTTTGTGAAAATACATTGTATGAATTTTCAGCGGATGTGATTAATATGATCAGGATTCCTGTCACGGATCACATCTTGCCAAATGTTTCCTTTCTTTTAAATGGCGTGGTTAAATATAATACCGGAGCTATTCCTCAATCTGAAAAATGGAATAAAGTAGGGTTTACATTCACCTCTTCGCCGGGACAAGATTCGGTCAAACTTTCACTTCAAAACAATGCTCCAGGTGGAAATGGAAATGACCTTGCTCTAGACAATATTTCATTTAGAGCTTGTGGTCCGCAGGCTTTAATACTTCCTGAATCTGTTGCGAATATCTGCGAAGATGGCAATCCAATCAATCTAAGAGCTACTATCATCGGTTCACAATTTGCAAAACCTGCGATTCAATGGCAGCGAAGCCCTGATGGTAAAAATAACTGGACCAATATCGCGGGTGATTCTGTGACGAAACATGCTGATCTCACTTCGGGGTTTTATTATTACCGGTACCTGATAGCAAGTTCACCTCAAAACCTGGCTAATCCCAAATGTCGTATCGTATCCAATATTAAAACTATACGGGTCGTACCCAAATTTTATACCATTACGGATACGATTTGTGCAGGCTTGAAATATACGATAGGAAAAAAAACATATTCAACCAGCGGAGTGTATATAGATTCATTAAAGTCATCTATAGGTTGTGATAGTATCGTTACACTGAAATTGACTGTCTTGGCGGATCGGGGTATAGTAGCTGACAAAACTGTTCATTCCTTAAGTTGTAGTGATGGCAATGACGCATTTATTAAACTCAGCGCTATTCGAAACGGTACTGCACCGTATAGTATAAAATTGAATGCAATGCCTTTACCGGTTGACAGTACATTCAAAAACTTATCTATTGGAAAATATACGCTTGATATTATTGATCATATCGGATGTATACTCAAGGAGTCAATTGAAATTACCACCCCAAATCCGTTTGTGATTGAATTGGGAGAAGATAAAAACCTGGTACTGGGTGAACGTATTACATTAGGTGTGCAGACAAATGATATCATTGGTTCTTCAAAGTATATATTAGGAAATGATGTGGTTTGTGAACAAGCCTGTGAAGGCAAATCCTGGTTGCCGTTTGATTCAGGCCTCCTGATCGTTCAGGCTACTTCCAATAAAGGATGTGTGGCTAAAGATACCATCCGCCTATTGGTGAAAGAAGTGGTCAAAGCATATATCCCCAATATATTTACTCCTAATGGTGATGGAACGAATGATTATTTCACCATTCTGGGTGATGAAGGAAATATCAAAACAATCCAATTACTCCAGGTCTTTAACCGGTGGGGTGGATTAGTTTTTGAAGGAAGAGATCTTTTACCAAACGATGCTCAAAGCGGTTGGGATGGTACTGTGCGAGGTAAACCTTCCGAAGAAGGCACCTATGTATACCTGGCAAAGGTTCAGTTACTCAATGATAAAATAAAAATATTGTCAGGCGATATTTTATTGAACAGGTAAAAACTTAACATTTAAACTATCAAAATGCTTGATCCCCGGAGGATCGAATATCTGCAGATACTCGACTATAGCTGTTCCCTAAAAGCTTAGCACGAGTGCAGGCGGACAATTAAACCTGGAAACGCCAAAAAATCATCGACGTTTATTTTTTCAGGCATAGGCATTATATGTATTGGTATATTTGATGTTGAACTCCTCATCCTATTTGTATGAATAACCATCTTTTAATTTTTTTGACAGAATTATGGGAGAAGAAGAACAATCACCAAAAGTTGAAATAGATACTGACAACCCCTATTACCCACTTTCCAAAGAACAGAGCGTTTTAGGGGCAAAGGATGAATCCTTTGTAGCTTGGAGTCTTTATTTAAATCTTCAAAACAGTATCCAGTTTGCCGATACAAAAATCAATCTTTTATTTGTGCTGGCAGGATTGATCCTTTCAATCATCGCGACCAGTGCAGATGATTTTAAGACGGAAAGCCTGGCTTTCAAGATTATGTTTATTGTGTTTTTAATCTCCATGATTCCATTTATGTACTACAGCATTCGTACGGTAGCAGCGCATACGCAGCACAAACCGGATGTCAAATCAAACAAAAATTACTTTTTTGGGGAAATTATTTCCATGTCGGCCAGTAGTTATATTCAAAACTTTAGAAAAAATAACCGCCAGGTACATTATGATGAACTTCTCCTTCAGATCCATAATTTAAGTCATATTGCCAGAAAAAAATTTTACAATTACGGCAAGGCGTTGAATGTATTGGGCTATTTGATTATCGAACTTCTGATTTTATTAGCGCTAAAAGCCATTTTTTAATTGTTGACCTCGTAGTCATGGAAGGAGAACAATCACCCAAATCTAAGGTAGATGCTAACAGTGCCTATTACCCTCTTGAAAGAGAGGAGAGTATCCTGGGGTCAGAGGATGAAGCTACGGCGGCCTGGAATTTTTACCTCTCTCTGCAAAGTTCCATACAATTTGCAGATTATAAGATCAACTTATTGTTCTTTATTGCGGGTCTTATTTTATCTATCGCCATTGACAGTACACATGATCTTCTGGCCGAGCCGCTGGCTTTCCAGATTTGTTATATTGTTTTTTTAGTTGTCACCATTCCTTTTGTATACTATAGCATTAAGACGATAGCTGCACAGACCATCAGTAAGCCGGATGTAAAAAGTAAAAAGTTATATTTTTTTATTGAAATCGCCAGCCTGCCTACCTCTGAATACATTAAAAGATTCAGATCCTATAACCGCAAAGATCATTATGATGAGCTCTTGTTGCAAATTCATAACCTTAGTAAAATAGCAAGGGAAAAGTTTAAAAACTATAATTATGCATTGTATCTATTGTGCATCATGATGGCTATGATGGTACTGATTTTGTTGATTAAAGCTTTTTTTACTCCGATTCCTGTGCCGGTTCTACCGAAGTGAGCATCTTAATTCAATTCACTTTTATTTCTCCAAACCTATTAGGTATCCATACCCTCATTTCATTCTGTCCACGATTGGCCCAGGCGTAATAGGGTATTGCAGTTAGTTTAGTAGTAGTTTGTTTTACTATAGTTTGACCTGCATTTGTAAGAAGTACCGGCACCTGAGTCTCTAATACAGTAAGACCTCCTAATAAATCTGGTTTGTAAATTGCATTAAACTTCGCCTGATCCGGTAAGATTCCATTAAAAACTTTGCCTTTTTGGTCGGCCCCTTCAATACAATATACCAAAGGACCGCGTTGAATAGCTACTTTATTTTTATCATACTTAATACTGTCAGAGATGATCCGTTGTACAAGCATGGGCAGGGTAAGCGTAATCAGGTCGCCTCCTTTCCAGGTTCGGGAGATATTGGCATATCCCTGATTCATCGTAAAATCAACTTTTTTACCGTTGATTAACATGACAGGAGTTTCAATTTTGGAATTTTGAAAATGGTACAGTTTTCCCGGCACTACTTCGTTGCGAGCCCATCCCGGAATACGGAAATGTATAGTTGTAGCAATTGGTGATTCATTGTTTAATGATAAAACTATTTTTCCTTCGAAGGGATACTTGGTATCGATTTGAACCGGGACTTTCTGATCTTTTACATTCAATATCGTATTCGAACCAATATATTGTTGAATCCAGATTCCATCATTAGAGGATGCATAAATATAATTGCCTAGAGAAGCTAAGAGGCGGGCAATATTGGCCGGACAACATGCCGTCCCAAACCAATCTCTGCGTTTGTGTTGCCCTTCGGATGATAATACATTCGAATAAAAAAACTGGTCCCCTTTAAATGAAACACCATCCAGAGCACCATTAAAAAGACTTCGCTCGAGTACATCTGCGTATTGAGCATCGCCGGTCAGTGCATTCATTCGTTGGTTCCATAATACCATGCCGACACTGGCGCAGGTTTCACAATAGGCTTTATCATTGGGTAAATCATAATCTAATGCAAATCCTTCATTATTACCTGAAGCACCAATTCCCCCGGTGATGTACATATTCCGGAAAACCACATCTTCCCATACCCGCTTCATAGCGTTCAAATAATCGGGATTATCATTGATAGTAGCTACATCTGCAGCGCCCGTATAATAGTACATCGCTCTGACTGCATGACCTTTGATTTCACGCACTTCACGAAGCGGGACATCATCCTGAGCATAGGCTGTATCCTTCCAATCATCCCAGGTATATCCATGTGCATATCCATGTCCGCGCTCTTCGAGCAACCATTGAGCTAAATCAAAATATGATTTATTACTGGTGACTCTATACAGTTTTACTAAAGCGAGTTCTAATTCCTGGTGTCCTGTCACCCAATGTGATTTACCCGGTCCAAATAATGAAGCAAAATGATTTGCATTATCAATAGCTACATTCAATAATTTATCCTTTCCTGTTGCATCATAATATGCTACCGCCGCTTCAATCAGATGGCCCATATTATAATCTTCGTGCATAGACATATCTGTCCATCGTTTATCAAGACCATTTAATGTATAATAAGTGTTGAGGTAACCATCGGGTAATTGCGCAGCAGCTATTTTTTCAATCCATTCATCTGCTTTAATTTCCAGCGCTGAGTTTTTATTGTTTTTTATAGCATAGGCAATTGCTTCGAGTGCTTTATAAACGTCAGAGTCGTCATAAAAAATGCCTTTATGTTTCCCGCCTTGATGGGCTGCTACCATCTCAAAATTTTGTATTCTCGGAGTCTTTACTTCTGTCTGTTCAATGCATACCGGTAGTGTCACCAATGATACTTTATCGATGCGCGGAGACCAGAATGCATCGTGAATATCTACTTTAGAAAAATTTTCATATTGAAAATGAGTGGTTGCCGGTTGACTGAACGTTGCAACAGAGAAAAGGAAAAAAGACAGAATAAAAATGTATTTAAATTTCATTCTTTTAATGGTTTGTCCGAAGGTATCAAATTTCATTCATTATATTTTAAAATCACACCAGAGTCCGTATTCATTGCACTATTTTTCATTAACTTGTCTGCATTGAAAATAACGCGGAGCATATTGTTTGAACCGTGCTTAGTATTATCTTTTAATAAGTACTCATGACTATAAAATCAATATCCCTTTTTATAAGAATTTGTTTTCTTGCAATCCTGATCAGTAGTTGCAAATCAAACTCTTCACCAGGGCCTTTATTAAATAGCGGCAAAAATATAGGGCCATATAATGAACCCTACAGACCTCAATATCATTTTAGTCCTCCGGCCCATTGGATGAATGATCCAAACGGTATGGTTTATCTTGATGGAGAATATCATCTGTTTTACCAGTATTATCCGGATTCCACCGTATGGGGGCCAATGCATTGGGGGCATGCTGTCAGCCAGGATCTGATCCATTGGGAGCATTTACCTATTGCCCTTTATCCCGATAGTCTGGGTTATATATTTTCAGGTAGTGCTGTAATAGATTCATTAAACACATCCGGTCTTGGAGATAATGGTAAAGGCCCTATGATTGCCATGTACACCAGCCATTCCTCGGAAAAAGAGAAATCAGGTTCAACTCAATTTGAAAATCAAAGTATCGCGTATAGCAATGATCGCGGCAGAACCTGGAAAAAATATAAAGACAATCCTGTAATATCCAATCCGGGTATTCGGGATTTCAGAGATACTAAAGTAATCTGGCACGAGGGTACTAAAAAATGGGTAGTCGTATTTGCCGCTACGGATCATCTTACTATCTATACTTCACCGGATATGAAACATTGGACCCATGTCAGTGATTTTGGTAAAGAGTATGGAAACCATAAGGGTGTGTGGGAATGCCCTGATTTATTCCCGGTCCTAGTAGAAAATAGTCGTGAAGTAAAATGGGTATTATTACAAAGTATTAATCCCGGGGGGCCCAATGGTGGTTCAGCAACTCAATATTTCGTTGGGGATTTCGACGGGAAAAAATTCACCATTGATCCGGCTTTTGAAAATAAAGTGAAGCATGGGAATGCAGTATGGGTAGATCAGGGTAAAGATAATTATGCCGGGGTTACCTGGTCTGGGATTCCAGCATCTGATGGAAGAAGCATTTTCCTGGGATGGATGAGTAACTGGCAATATGCTGAAAAAGTACCTTCAACCACCTGGCGAAGCGCCAATACGATACCCCGTGAGTTAATTCTTGAAAAATCAACTTATGGATATCGATTAAAATCTTTACCCATAAAAGAATTGGATTCACTGGAAACTAATACCAGGACTTTACCTGCCGCCACCATTGATACTTCCTTACTTATCATGGAACACAATCCGACAGCCAGGTTGGAATTAACATTCAAAAAACCACGTCTTGAAACAATAACAATCAGACTATCCAATACTGCCGGAGAATATTGCGATATTGGATACGATCCTGCTAATCAAACGTATTTTATTGACCGGGATCATGCAGGAAAAAAAGATTTCAGCAATGACTTTAGTGGAAGACAGGTTGCTAAAATTGATTATGAATCTTCTGATATAAAGTTTTTGTTATTATTAGATCATGCGTCTGTTGAACTGTTTGCAGATAGAGGGAGATGTGTAATGACTGCAATCTTTTTCCCTTCACCTCCCTTTGATAAAGCAGAAATCATTAAAACCAACGAATCCATTGCATTGATAGAAGGTAAAATTTCAGCACTCAAACGTATTTGGTAAATCTTCAATTTAAAGTAGCAATCGTTTCAGCACATCCGGTTTCATAAAAATGACCACATGACCTTCACCTTCGAGTTTTATTAAAGTAACTTTTGCGGGATTAATTCTTTTCTGCAAATACGCTATATTTTCAAATGGCACCAGGTTGTCTTTGGTCCCATGCACTAAGACGACCTCACAATCTATTTCTTTCCAGGAAGGTTCGATGATCTTTAATTCCTGCTGGTGAGTTAATTTTTCATCGGTTGCAACTTTTATATCATTATTTGAAATCAACCGGACCAGTTGAGTATTGGAAACGGAAGCCCAACCTACCATACGCTCATACTGTGGATCTGCAGCAACTCCAAACAAAATCATTTTTTTTATCAGGTCCTTATTATGAATGGAAAGTATGGCTGCAATGGCACAACCGAAGGAATGTCCTACTACGATCCATTTCTTTCCGGGATATTGATCTAAGATATCCTGTAATAAATCGGCTTGTTTGATAATCGATGTCTCGGCATTCCCATAATCAGAATAACCGTATCCTTTACGGTCTACGGAGATCTGAAAGTATTTTTCATTTAATGCAGAATCTTGTAAATAAGCAAAAAATGCATCGCAACTACCCGGGGCACCATGAATATATAAGGCAATGGTATCACTTTCTTTGTCACCGGTAGTAACATAACGGATACCTGATGAGGTAGTATTAATTTCAACGGGTATACCTTTCTCCAGGAAGTTTTTGGTTATTTGGTCATTGGATTGTCTGAATGAAAAATTTAGAAACAGGAGGACGAGTCCAAGAAACAGGATTAAAATAATACTGAAGATGATAAGCCAGGTTTTTCTTTTTATTTTAATCATAAACGACTCAGATTGCTCCGGGATTTTTAAGCCTTAAACTTGTTTTTAGATGTACGGTAGTTATGATTCAATAGGAATACAATTTATGAAAAATTAATTCTAATTCTATAAGTCATCGTATAAAGAGGAGAAAGAAGTAAGACCTGAATCATCCTGGTCAGCGGTTTTTTAAAATAAATTTGCTAAGATTTCTTTCAGGATGGTATGTAAGGTTTCACAAAAATAAAATGTTCAATCGGTACAGGGTATATCTATTAATAAAACCTCATCTGTTGGTTTATTTGGGTAACAGAAACAGGTCTAAAATATTTTAGTAACGTCTGAACCTTGTCAAAGATACTTTATGAATAAAAGAAAAAAAAAGAACTTATTGTTACTCGGGTTTTTATGTGTTTATTTTTCGAATACACCATTGCATATGATCATCGGGGTTAATCAATTTATAAGAGTGTTTATACATTCTGAAAATTCACCTTTAAATACACCAGTCTGCGAGAATAGATTTTTTTGGCAAAAATTTCAAGAAATCCTCTCGTTGACTTGATTTAGAATTGTTTTTGAACAGATTCCAAAATCACATTTACCCATTTTTTATTTTTAATCAATAGACCATTCTTTAAAGACCTACTGCCTATGTTTTTAGAACAATATTACTGTAAGGATGAAATTGCAAATCTTGTATACCGTGGAAAATAATTTAATTTGTATTCTTATACTCTTCTATTACCGGCACCATTTGTCTCAGTTGTTGTAAATGAGTAGGATGCCAAAAATTAGGATATTTTATTTTCAAATATGCCACTAATTCCGGGAACTTTTTACTTGTCACCGTTCTCATCATTGAAGTATCATGTACTCTATATCTACAAAGGATTTCCGGAACCCTGAGAGCCCAACCTCCAAATTCTGTAATTTTGAATCCCATCTCATAATCCTCCCAGCCATTGCAGGGCATATCTTCCGCATAGCCTCCTGCTTTTTCCCAGGTTTGCTTTCGCATAAGCACCATAGCATCAATTGTGTTTTCAGAGGTTAGTACTTCCGGATTCCATAGACGCAAACCACCCAACTTTTCAGAACCACCAAAATGTTCGAGGTAGGAATAAGCAAGGGCGGCATCTGTGTTTTTTAAACCAATTAATAATCTTTCAAGAGCACGCGGAAAAATAATGTTATCAGCATCTAATACAAAAACAAAAGGAGTTGTAGCGTGACGAAAAGCTATATTCCGGCTTGTTCCAAGTCCCCTGTTCTCTCTATTATGGATAAGCTGAATGCTATTAAAAAAACTTTTGTTTTCCCCTAGCCAATCCTTAGCAGTGTTAAGCGATTGATCTGTGGAACAATCTTCCACGATGACCAAATCAAATTTTTTATGTGTTTGTTCCAGTAGGGAATCCAGTGATTCTACTACGAGATCAGCATAATTGTAAAGGGTAATAATCACTGTGATTTCTACCTGAAGTTCGTTTGTTTGTTCAAAAATGATATCGATCTGTTCGTCTTCAATGGCCTTACCTGCTCCTATCCCGGGAATATGTTCAGCCGTATTTATTTGAATGGATTCCAGAGAAAGAATCAATGGCCGGATTAATCCAACGAAATCAGCTTGAGTGGTTAATGTATTATAGGCCGACTGAATTATCTTATTAGCTTCTATATTCCCCTCTTTAGAATCCAGGTAATGTTCAATAATACCCGGTATATTTTCCAAAGAAGCTTGAATAAAGTCTTTACCGGGAATGAATGGCGGTGCTTCATCACATCGTTCAGTAATGATCAAACTTTTTTGCCATATACCATGGGGAATCATCCGATGCCATTCGAAGTAAGGAAGGATGCCATGATGAATATTGAGGATTATTTTAGATCGTTGTGATAATCCAATCAAGGTAGTTAAATCTATATTGGCAATCGTTTGCTTAAATGGGCCATGCGAAAGGTTCGTCAAGTGAAAAACACAATTGTATTTTGCAAAAAAAGCTGCATGATCGACAAAAAACTGTTGGCGTCGCCAACTGGTATGACCAATAAAAAGGATATCGATCGGGCGATATTCAAAATCAGAATTTAGAAAAGAATTTTCCCTTACTTTTTTATCAAGAAAACAGGTAAAATAATTGTCTGGCAATACAGGGACTTCCCCCAGGAGAATGGAGCTTTCAATATGCCCTACAGGTAAATAATGAACATGATCAAGAACCCGACTTAATCTTTGCCAGGAACTATAGTTCATATCCCATATCTCAATGCATTGAGCAAAATAAGAATTCCTGATCCGGAACCATTCCGCACTGACCTGTTCTGTATTATATAAAATCAACCTATTGGAAGGTCTGAAAAAATATTTTTTGTTTAGACCACTGCCATAAAATTCATGCGGAGCAATTATGATATGTAAAAAAGCATCATTATAGAATCCGGATGATTCATCTAGACTTAACACTTCATATCCGAGGGATTGAAGTCCCCGAATCAAGAGGGCTTTAACTTCGCCGGTAAATAAATTATCAGTTACTTTACTATAAACGGCAACCTTTTTTTCGTTATGCTTTTTTAATTGGGATTCCGAATAGAAAATAGCACGGTTAGAGTCCATCATGCTTTTATATTCCTGTAAGAAAGGGGGGCGGAATTGAAATTCACCCAATTTAATTAAAAGCTTGTATCCATCGGAAAAAGCAACTATCAAACTTATATGGACTCGCCCGTTAAACGATTTTTCAATGGATTCAATAAACCCGCTTCTCGTTGCGTTCTTTAGATGATAATGATTATAAACATCAACCCGGTCCGTTCCATAATAAAGTTCGAAGTATCGCTCTTCATTATCTTGTGAAACAAATAAAGTTAACTTGGTTATAATATGTGATTCTCCAAAGATCCACCCACCCAAAATAAAATGGAAATCCAATTCATCCAATTGCTCAATAAAAAAATGAATTTTATGATGATCCATCTCAGCTTCTAACTGGGTGGAAACTGAATCCATATTTGAATCTGAGATTAGGATATTTTCTAAGGGATCTATATCGGTAACAGCTTCTTTGTCTTCCGAATCATCCATATGAGGAATTAAATCAATGCCTAATTCTACTGCAAGGATATTACTCATTGGTTCCGGTTCATTAGAAGTTTCCACTATAGCTTCAACAGGAGTTTCTACATTAAGCAATGGATAAGGTTCGTCGATAAAACCTTGATTTTGATTCGAATCTGGCTGGCTCTTTGTTTGTTCCAAATCTTGCTTTGCTTTTGATTCTTCAAACTTTTCAGGGTTTAATAATCTTGAGCTATTAGAAAATTTATTGATCAGATATCTTACTATCCTTCGTGGACCATGTAATATGCTGAAAATCAATTGCGGGAAGAATTGTCGGTAAGGAAATTAACCGGATTAATATTGTTTCTTAAACATTGATTTGGTTGGAAGCCATGATTCATTTGATTCCATCTTAATACAAAGTTATATATGGTTTTCTGACCTTGTAAATAAAGGAATGAAATAAGTTGATTCATATCAAAGAAATATAATACTCCTGGATTGTCTGATCCAATGTTGATAACTATTGCTTGCATTTGGTCTCCTATGTCAAATTTAATAAAAAGAGCCGATTGATTACTCAATATTATTAACCGTTGATGACCTGTAATTTTGGACTGGAAGAAAGATGGAACATCTTTCATTCCCTTTGGAGGAATAAAATAATTATAACGAATCAACGTTGCGGCTGTACCGGGAGTTTAAATTTAGAAGTGTAGCTTCTGTCGCTCATGGTATAGTCAATACCTTTCCAGCAAACTTGCATTTCCTCGCTTTGTTGTTACGGATATTGCGACAGAATTGCTTCACGATCAATTAAAAGCTCTTTCGGCATAAGTATTCCCGGAAAGACTGGTCAGAAATCCATTCGGAAAAAAATTAAAACCATTTGTTTTTCAATGTTTAAACTCGAATCCTGCTTTTGGGAGTAGAGCTCTCTATTTTATTTTTAATATTCTATATCCGTTGGGCTTAATAGTAAATGCCAAATCCTGCTGCAATACTTCGTGGGTTAATGCATCAGAGTATTCTGTAGAGGAACTAATTATTTCTTTAAATTTTGTCGGATCTAATTTTACAGAAGTACTGTTTTTACTCAAAATGATCATGTACTTCTCCATAGCGGACAACCTGAAATAGGCATAAACTCCGTGATCTGGGGCAAATTGTATTAATCGCCCGGATTGCAAAGCCGGACTTGATTTTCGAAGGTTTAATAATTGTCTTAATAAGGATTGAGCCTCCAGTTCTTTTGCATTCAATCCTTCTTTGGTAAAAACATTTTTTTTATCTCCAGCCCATCCTCCTGGCATATCTGCCCTGATCTCTCCGTCATCTTTGCGTCCTGACGCAGTCACTGTTAGAATCTCTGTCCCATAATAAATTTCCGGTATTCCTCTGGTGGTGGTCAGGTAGACCATGCCTTGTTTCCACCAATCAAAGTTTTCATGTATCTGTGTATAAAACCGGATCATATCATGATTATCAACAAAGACAACCAGGTTGTCAGGATCGGCATAGACAAAGTCATTCGCCAATACTGAATAGGTATTGAACCATCCTTTTTCAAATCCACTATCCTTATCAGCCAAGGAATGAACAATGGCATTCTGTAACGGAAAATCCATTACTGAACGAAGACTGGAGATATATCCATCCTTGTTTTTCATTCCCTTTTGCCAATATGAAGTAATCATTGGGTTATAGGACCATTCTTCGCCCACCAGATTGAGATTTGGATATTCATCCAGCACCGCCTTAGACCATTTCGCTGAAAATTCTTTGTCTACATAAGGATAGGTATCTATTCGCAATCCACTCAAAGATGCATATTCAATCCACCAGATCGTGTTTTGAATCAGGTAAGTAGCCATAAATAGATTTCTTGAATTCAGGTCCGGCATCGATGGTACAAACCAACCTTGTGTCATTAATTGTTTATCATAGGAAGCAGCATGAGGATCCATATTAGCTTCCCGGCGGTGATTGGTACTGATAAACTTGCCTTCATTATTAATCCAATCCTTAAAGGGCAGATCTTTCATCCACCAATGCCCACTTCCGCAATGATTGAGTACTATATCGATAATAAGTTTAATGCCTTTGTCTTTTGCCTGGTTGGCTAATTCGCGGTAGGATTCATTCGTTCCAAACCTCGGATCTACTTTATAAAAATCACTGATCGCATATCCATGATACGTAAATGTAGGAAGATTGTTTTCTAATACCGGCGTCGGCCATAGAGCAGTGAATCCCATATCATGGATATAATCGAGGTGATCCAGCATACCCTTTATATCACCTCCATGTCTTCCGTCTTTGTTCAATCTGTTATAATGCTCTATCATGGAAGGATGATTGTCGTTCGTACTGTCTCCGTTAGCAAACCTGTCGGGAGTAATCAGGTAGATGACATCTGAATTGTCATAGCCTTGTCTCAGTGCTGAGTTTTTATCTCTTGGAAGTAAGGAATAATTTATTTTTTTAGTACCAATCTGTATAGGCATATCTCCAGGTTTGGTCGATGAGTTGATCTCAAGATCAATAAATATATAATTAGGGCTTTCCGCTTTGGAGATTTTTTTGACAGTTACTCCAGTTTTAATGATCTTAATAGATTGATTGCTTATAGAATCACCATGAATTAAGAGTTGCAGTTTATTGTTTTTCATACCAACCCACCAGTGAGGTGGTTCTATCCTTATAGTATCCATTGTTGAACTCCGCGCTGCATAATACAGGCATCCGATAATCAGCATGGAATATAATTTCTTCATAACATTCAATTTAAAAAAATTGAATTAAAGATAATATGAATCGGGGACGTGTCTGGATCATATTAAAAAGCTTTAGTCTCTGCTGATTGATTCTTTGAATCGAATAAGTGCGAAGTCACCAGCCATCTTATTCAATTATAAACTTTAAATCAGGCAACCCACTTTATGCCTTAATCTTTTCCAGCAAAGCTTCGCGATAACTCGCTCCAATTGGAATTTTATATTTACCGACCATGAGCTGATGGACTTCAAAAGCGTGCACATGATCTAAAGCCACAACGAACGATTTATGAATCCGGCAAAACTGAGCATCTGGGACATAGTCAAAAATCTCCGTCATATTCGCCCGTACATAAATTTTGCTTTCGTTGGTTTGAAAGACCAAATAATTTTCATCCTTTTCAATAAACAATATATCCCTGAATCTAACCTTATGTGTCATGGCACCGCTTTTTAATAAAACAGATCGATCCATGTCTTCCATATGCACTAAAGGTTCTGTATTGAGGTATTGTTGATTTTTTCTAAGTTGTAAAAGATCATTGGCTTTATTTATGGCTTTAATAAACCTGTCAAATCCGATCGGTTTTAAAAGGTAATCTGCCACATTCAGTTCATAACTCTCAACAGCATATTCAGAATAAGCGGTAGTAAAAATAATGATGGGTTTGTTTTCTAAGGATTTTACAAATTGAATCCCGGAGAGACTGGGCATATTAATATCCAGAAAAATCAAATCAACTTTTTCTTCCCTTAGAAAACCAAGTGCTTTGACTGGATTACGGAATGACTGTTTAAGATGGAGAAAAGATGTTTGATCCACATACCTTTTCAGGACATCAATCGCATGGGGTTCATCATCAATAATAATACAATTCATATTAAATTAAGTATGTAGCTCCAGATGAACTATAAATGTACTGCCTGAATTGGTGATCGAGAGCTTATGTTTTTGAGGATACAAAAGAATCAGCCTTCGCTGTACATTTTCAAGGCCAATACCACCATATTCCGTATGTTTTATTATTGATGCATCGACGATCTGGTTGGTACAGGTAAAAAATAATGCACTTCCCATCACTTCAAAGGTGATAGAAATCGTAGATTTTTCTTCAATGTGAATGCCATGTTTAAATGCATTTTCAACAAAAGGCAAAAAGATCATGGGGGCAATCTTGATGTTTTCCACAGGGCCTATCCTGGTGAGCTGTACCTCTACTTCATCATTGGGATACCTGAGTTTACTAAGAGCAATAAAATCGTCAATATTTTTAATCTCTTTTTCAAGCGATATATGGGTGACGCTGCTGTCATAGATCATATACCTCATGAGGCCTGCAAGCTGAGAAAGGCCCTGAGCTGTTTCTTCGTCTTTATTGCGTTGAGCGATTGAAAAAAGATTGTTGAGGGTATTAAATAAAAAGTGTGGATTAACCTGATTTTTTAAGAACAATACTTCAGTAGAAAACCGCGCTTCTATCAGTTCTCTTTTTTGTTTCTCGCTTTTTATCCATTCCTTAGTAAAATACCAAACAAACAAAACCAATAATAGAAACAAATAGATAAGAAGACTCATCCACCATTCAGAATTGTTGCCCAATACATGGTGGGCATGCATGCCCTGGAAATCAGGTTTGGATCTGATCCTTTGAATGTATTGTTCAGCAAAAAAACAGATCGCCAACCAGGCCAATATCTGAATTATAAAATATGGAAGATTCCGGTTTTTAGAAAAGAAGGGCAATAAATAAAACAGAATGCCACCAACAAAAATGGTTTTGATCAAGATTACATTAAAGGCCATGTACGTATGTTGATGAATAAAATTGGTTCCCGCCATCCTACTGGAAATAAACCAATTTAAAACTATTAATGAAACTAGAATGGACATGAATCCTGCCAGATATTTAACTCCTTTGTCCAATTTCATACCGTCTAATCACCTGTAAAATAATAAAGCATTTCAATCCTTTTGCATCCGGGGGTCATAATTGATCTAAATGAAGTCAAATCAACTGAATTTGTGATTTCAGTCCGGATTTTATAAAACGATTGTTGAGTCCATATTAACAATGAATGGAAACATATTCTTTTTATCAAGCCTTGAAACAACTAAAATTACCTCATATTAATTTATAGAACTCCAATCAATGAAAAAGAATAAAAGTTTAATTGCTATTGTATTGTTGAACATGTTGTTTTCTTTTGCCGTATTTGCTCAGCAAGGCGAAGTAAAAGGAAAAATCGTAGAATACAAAAATGGACAATGGTTTAATGGAAAGGAATTTGTTAGAAAATCCATGTATGTGCAAGATGGATTCTTTACGGATCGTAAACCAGGTATCATTAGTTCGTCGGTGGATCTTCAGGATAAGTTTATAATTCCGCCGTTCAGCGAATCTCATACTCATCATCTTGAAGGTGTAGGAGCACCTGCTGATCAATTGATAAATAGCTATTTAAAAGATGGCGTATTTTATGTAAAGAACCCGAATAATGTTTTATACTTCACTAAAAACTTATTTGATAAAATAAATAAACCCACCAGTCTAGATGCAAGCCTTGCCAACGGTGGCCTTACTTCAAGCGAAGGGCATCCCATGATCCTATTTGAAGATCAGTTGAGACCCGGTATAGAATCCATGACAGGTAAGACACAAAGAGGCTGGTTTAATGGTAAAGCTTATTATACCATAGATAGTGAAAAAGATCTCGATGAAAAATGGTCAACCATACTAACAGATAAGCCGGATTTTATAAAAGCATATTTAGCCAATTCTGAAGATTATGGAAAACAATCTCCGCCTTCAAAATATAAATTGCGATCTGGTCTTAACCCTGCATTATTACCAATCATAGTCGCCAAAGCTCATAAAGCGGGACTCCGGGTAGCTGTACATATTGAAACGGCTGTTGATTTCAGGACAGCTCTTCAAGCAGGAGCAGACGAATTAGCCCATATGCCTGGATTCTATTTATTTGACAGTGCTTATAGCAAACGGTATCTCTTAACCGAAGCAGATGCTAAACTGGCATTTACTAAAAAAGTTTTTATCGTTACTACGCTCAATTCAAAATCTCTTGTAGAGGACAAGAATTTACTCCCGATGGTAATATCAAATCAGAAATCTAACCTGGCCTTATTAAAAAAATATAAAGTAAAATTGGCGATTGGCAGTGATCATAGTGACTCGCCACTTGAAGAGGTTTCATCTATAAGGGCCTTGAATATATTCTCAAACCTGGAATTATTAAAGCTGTGGTGCGAAAATTCCGCACAATCTATTTTTCCAAATCGTAAGGTTGGATTTCTCAAACAAGGATACGAAGCCAGTTTCCTGGTACTTAATGCCAATCCTATATTAGATTGGAAGGCAACTGGCATGATTGATTCCAGATATAAACAAGGTGTATTGTTAAAAGTATTTTGATTTATAAAAATGTATGATGATGTGAGTTTAACTTAGGGTTTGATTCAGACTTCCAGATGTTTCCATAATTCATTAAATACGATTCCATTTCTCTTTAAGGAAATTAATGAACCTTCTTCTACGATCTTACCATCCTGCATGACATAGACATAATCAAAATATTCCAATAAGTGCAATCGATGTAAGGCTGAAATCATCACCTTATCTTTAAACGATTCAAAAAGTCTCCGGTAAATGATTAGTTCTGTCTTGGGATCGATGCTACTTGTAGGTTCGTCCATTAGAATGATATCACTAGTTTGTGCTGCCAGTATACCTCTCGCCAAGGCCAGTCGTTGTTTTTGACCTCCGGATAGATTAACTCCTTTTTCTTTAATAGAACTTTCTAACTTGTTTGGTAGCTGATCTACTACTTCCTGAAAGGCGACTGTTTCGCAGGCTTTACGTATTACATCATCTGTATAATCAAGCCCCAAGGTGATATTATATCGGATCGTGTTTTCAAATATTTCCGGATCCTGTGGAAATAAAGTTACCAGTTCGTAAATGGCTTCTAGTCCCTTCATCTTTTTCCCATGAGCTTCAGTTTTATTTCCATTCATTTTTCCCGGGTCAGGGTTTTGTATATCCTGAATAACCACGGCTCCTTCCTCTGCTGGATACAATCCACGCAACAAAGACAGGAATGTTGATTTTCCGCTACCACTCACTCCAATGATGGCTATTCTTTTGCCACGCTTTAATTGAATAGAAATGTCATGCAGGGAATGCGGTTTGTGAATCGTTGGAGTATCACCGGAAAATTCCTTTTTGATACTTGCGTCTTGCATGGATTGATCGGCATGATGTGAATAATTGACGTTCCGGATATCAATAGTATTCCAGTTTTGATCTATACCCTGATCGGAAACTACCGGATGATAGCGGTAATAGGCATCCTGCATTTCTTTTACTGAGCATACATCTGTATTGTACCGGACGATCTGATTATATTGCCAGGCTACGTCGTGAAATACAGACGAAAACTGGTTTACATAAGCTACTAAAGTCACCAGCCCTCCAATGTAAAATACAGTGCCCGGTGTATAATGTTGATATACATATCCTGCCACGGTAATTACATAAATACTGGCTACCAGGATATCAGCTACAAACCATTTCCATTCATTGATCAATACATTTCTTCTGAAAGGTGGCCAGACATGTTGAATCGTATCGAGTAAACTGCCATGCATTTGTTTTTCAAGGCGCAAGGTGATCACGGTATTGATATTGGAAAGGCTGTCAAATAGATTGGCACTGACTTTATGTTCCCGTTCATTGGTTTCGTGTAAATTTTTAATAAGCGGGCGATCGAATCGAAAAATAATGTAAACGGTCAATGCTCCTAATATCAGTCCTATGCCACCAAACAATGGCGAAAAATATAACATTGCAGCAAATGACATAAGGAATTTTGCCAATGCATGGATATACATAAATCCGTTTTGAAAAAACTCCTTCAGTGCTTCATACGCTTTGCGGATGCGGCTGATGATGATACCACTGTGATGATCCTGATGCCATTTCACCGGCAAGTGTAGAGCCTGGTGATAAAGTTCCATCATAAAATTTCTTGAAAGATTAAAAGCAAGGCTCCTTTCAATCACACGGGCCGGGGCATGCATGGACCATTCTAAAAAAGCGAGGCCCAAATAAACTAAGGCGTACTGCCAGGCGTAGCGCCATACCTCCAATCCATGTTCCTGAATACCATTGATCATCCAACCATATAATATTGGCCTGCTGGCATCAACTACATTGGTAAGGCAGAATAAGCCATACACCTGGAGATATTTTTTTTTATCCCCTTGTGCATATTTCCACGCCGTGGATAAAAGATTGAGATATGGATTGGCCGACATGACCTACGGTAAAGAAAAGCTCATGATCATGGAGTGATCTTCGACGCATGACGACTGGCTAATAACCATCCTTTGGCGCCATGAGACCATACTTCTGTATAGTATAAATCCGTAGAAAAATCGCCACCACTGGTTGGATTATTAGCCTTGAAGGTCCCTTTGCCTATAAGAACCGCAAAATTGTTTTTGTATACACGCACATTCGCTTCATGGATATCCACACTATAAATTTTCCATTTACCATCGGTGATATCTTTGATCATAAGATCTTTGGTTTCTGTAAGACCATTGGAATGAATAAAAATCATCCGGTCATCCAGCATGACTTTAAGTTTTTCCAGTGAACCAGGATTCATATACTTGTTTTTTTCGGCAGATAGTTTTATAACCAATTGCTCTGTGCGACTATTCTGCTGAGCAAAAAGTGATGTACTTAAAAACAGAATAATAATGGAAATGATTTGTTTCATAAGGCGCAAGTTAAAGTAATATTTTGAGTCTCCCTTAATTACCGTTCCAATGATGAAGTAAAAAAAGAAATGGTTTTATCGCATCTGGAATTCCTTTCTCTCGCCATTGGTATTGACCCGGTAATATTTATTGTCTTCGACCAGCAATGCTTCTGAAAATCCCTTGGCATGCGGTACATCCGTATTAAATATTTTTCCATTGTAAGAAACATTGACCACGTCCGCAACAATAGTGTGACCAATAGCAATATGTTTGACATTATATAAGTCTAACGTACTGTCTATTTGTTCTATGGTAATTTTATTTTTACCGGTATAATATCCCCGGTACCAAAAAGGTCCGAGATCACTATAAATCAAATCTGTAATAGGGTCAGGATAAGCATATGCCGTATCGGCATAATAAGGCCTTGCCATTGAATTGATTTTAGCCAGTGGAAGAGCTACCTGGTTCATGATGGAAGAAAATCCTCCATGCATACAAAGAAAATCTCCTACTTTTTCAATAATGTTTTTAGTGCGTAACCACCGTCCGATCTCTGTATCATCCCAGTATAAACTGAGATAGGTTACGCCCATAAGTTTGGCATGTTCAAAGTATTTTTTAGATACATATCGCAAGTCGCCATTTAAATTCATAATCTCATGATTACCTAAAATAAAATGTACATATCCTTTTGCTGCTTTGGCTTTATCTTCCAATGAATAAATCAACCAAAGTACTTCCTGGAGTTGGTCACCCCGGTCAAAAAAATCTCCGGTCAGGACTAAATGACCTTCACCAAAGGTCCAGTTAAAGTCAGCATCAATCACACCATTGGCCTGTAGCAATAGCCTGAAGGCTTTAATATTGGCTTCTATATCAGAGAGTATGAGTTGTTTACTTACCTTATTCGTCTCACTGTTCTCTTTTTCAAGTTTTGATTTCAATTTGACCGTGAAGGTTTTACCTGGTTCATCTGTATTCACCTGAAGGGTAATATTTTTCTTTTGAGACATAGGGAAACTGTCTGTATGAACCGATTTAATATTATCCTGTGAAAGTATCGTCGTTACTAAAATTTTGTCCCTTTTATAAAATACATATGGTCCATCCACCTGAGACTGGCCATTAACTATTTGAGTACTTTCAAAAAACATGATGAATAAAGATACTATGCAAAGAAACCCCTTCATATACATTCGTTATTTATTAAAAACAATTAAATCGTTGAAACATCCCACTGGTTTAGGTAATGTTTTCTTAAAAAAATAAAGATAGTAGTTTCTGTTGTGGTTTCCATACTGTACTATGAAGTGCTAGGTACTTAATTCGGCAAGTATTATCTTGAGAGCAATAAAAAGAAAGATTTATGTTGAAAAAGTTAAAGATTCTTACTGTATCCGGCTTGATGATCACATGGATTTCTTTTCAAGCTCAAACTAACTGGACACCTGAAAAATGCCTGACACTTAAAAATATTACGACAACTTCTATATCACCGGATGGAAGTAAACTGTTATATGCAGTCCGGGAGGCTTTGATGACAGAAGACCGGAGTGAGTACATAAATCAAATCTGGCTTTCAGAAACAAAGGCAAACACTACTCTGCCACCAGTTCAACTTACACGAGGGGACAAAAACGCTTCTTCGCCGTCGTGGAGTCCGGATGGACAATGGATTAGTTTTATATCCAACAGAGATGGCAAAAACAATTTATATATCCTTCCCGTAATGGGCGGAGAATCTGAAAAAATCACTGACGTCAAATCAGGTGTCAATGCTTATAAATGGAGTAAAGACGGTCAGTCCATTGCAATTTTGGTTGCCGATCATACAGCAGAAATAGATGAGAAGAACACCAAAGCGAAGAATGACTGGTATTTTATGGATGAGAAAATAAAACAAACAAGATTATATATACTCAATCTAAATCTTAAAGACACTGCCGGCAAAAGAGTGATGAAAAAACTCACTGAAGAAAATTATAATGTCATTGCATTTGACTGGAGTCCTGACGGAAAACAAATCGTCTATAGTCATGCCAAATCTCCGGAAGCCAATGATATTAATTATAGTGATATTTCCATCATTCAGGTCGAAACAGGTAAAGCAACCTCAATAGCTTCAACCGGTGCCAGTGAATCAGATCCATTTTTTAGTCCCGATGGAAAATTAATAGCTTATAGCTGTACTACTGAACCCGTAGATTGGTCCGGCCCAGATCATATCAAAATCCTTTCGCTCAATGATGGCAAAACATGGAAACTTAAAGCCACTCCAGATGAAAGTGCTTCGTTGATTGGATGGACAGCCGACGGTCAAAATATCCTTGTTTCCGAAGCCAACAAAACCTTGCAGGGAATCTATACACTCAGTATCGATGGAAAAAATATTAAACAATGGAACATAGGAAATAGTGATCTATTAACCGGAGCAAGCTTAAATGAAACACGTACTCACCTTTCTTTCATTCTTCAAAATCCATCTACCCTTCCTCAGGCGTATGTGAGTCCCGTAGCAAATTTTGTTCCGGTAAAAGTTTCTAAGATTAATGCGGAGTGGGCAACAAAATCTCTTCCCAAGACTGAAATCATACACTGGAAATCAAAAGATGGAAAAGATATCGAAGGATTATTGACCTATCCACTTAATTATATAGCAGGTCAGAAAGTGCCTTTCGTCCTGAATGTACATGGTGGCCCTGCAGGTGTGTTTCAACAAACTTGTGTTGCCGGTAATAGTGGAACTTATCCTATTGCAGCATTAACGGAACAGGGATATGCTATCTTAAGACCAAATCCAAGGGGATCTACCGGCTACGGTGCTGAGTTTAGAATGGCTAACCGTCTTGACTGGGGAGGAATGGATTATGAGGACTTAATGAATGGTGTTGATCAGGTTATTAAAATGGGGCTTGCTGATGAGGCGAAAATGGGAGTTATGGGATGGAGTTATGGTGGTTTTATGAGCAGTTGGATCGTTGGCCATACTGATCGGTTTAAAGTAGCCAGTATTGGAGCACCCGTAGTGGATCTTGCACATCAAAATCTAACGGATGATATCGAAGGATTCCTTCCATCTTATTTCAAAGCAGACCCATGGAATAACTGGGCTTTGTATGATGCACATTCACCATTGCGATTTGTACAAAATGTAAAAACTCCGGTACTTCTACAGCATGGTGAAGCTGATCAACGGGTACCGTTTAGTAATTCAGTGATGTTTTATAATGCATTGAGAAGGCGGGATATTCCAGTCCGATTATTGGCTTTGCCCAGACAACCCCATGGACCGCAGGAACCAAGAATGGTTTTAAAAACAATGCAGACGAATGTGGAATGGATGAATCAATACTTGAATAAAGCGAAGTCCTGAGTATAGTTTCTTTGGCTGCTTCCGGGAAATAAGAATTATTTCCGAAGTTAATTACAAATGAAACTCTATTGGATTAATACCACAATAGAAATAAAGTTATTTCTTCAAACTCTTTAAATAAGCAATACTCTGAGCTACCTGAAAATGGATACGATTGCTTTCATCTTCAATAAAAAAGTGTTTTATTCCTAATTTATTTGCTTGTTTGATAATACCCGGCAAATCTATTTCTCCGGTACCAAGTGCAACATCATTGTCCGTAGAAGTCCCGCCGGATAGATCTTTTTTAACTCCTTTTTTAAGATCTTTAAGGTGAATCAGTTTCCAACGGTTTTTATATTTTTTCAATAATTTTACCGGATCACCACCTCCAAATTGAGTCCAGAGGACATCCATTTCAAAGGAGACATAGTCAGGGTTGGTATTCTTAATAATATAGTCTAATAATGTACCTTTTTTATAAGGCCAAAACTCGTATCCGTGTACGTGATAGCAAAAAGTAAGGCCCTGTTCCTTTAATATTTTACCGGCAGTATTGAAGTCTTCCACCGCTTTTTTAGCATTATCAAAATTAAAATCTCCTTTGTGAGGTATCCAGGCACACATGACAAAGGTGGCACCGAGAGCTTTTGCATTTTCGGCAATTTTCATTGGATCTTTTACCAATTGTTCATAACCTGTACCGGTAGATGGGATACTAATACCTCTGTCATTGCAAAGCTTCTTAAAATCTTCAGGGGCTATCCTTCCACCGCTACCTTCTATTTCAGTAAAGCCTTCCATAGCAATCGTATCAAGTGCTTTTTCAATACCGGCGGGAAAGCTTCGCCTGTAGGTATAGGCTTGTACTCCAAATGGGGCGGTGTATAATGATTTTGATTTTTGAGCGCTTACATCGACAACGCAAAAACCAAGAATGCAAATGAAAATGAAGGTCTTATTCATAAATTTAAAAGAGAAAGCGTAAAAATACCTCAATTCATGCAAACAAAATTTAAACTTTATATATTGCATTTAACCAATTTTGACACAAACACTACAGGGATTAACAATCTGTTGAGTAATGGCTTGCACTGCATTTCTTGTATTTCAATTCAGATGCATTAAATTTGCAATTCTTTAAATTATCTGACTTTAATATGAATAGACTTTTGTACCTGCTGACATTCATCAGTATTGCTTTTCTGGCTTGCAAACCGGAACATCCCGACCTTAAAACTGCTCAGGCATTGTTTTTAGAAGCTAAAAATTTGAAACAAGAAATACTAACTTCTAAAATCGACGTTCTTAACCAGGCTAAGATGGTGGACTCACGTATCCGTAATGAAGACAAAGAAAGTGTGTTTGCAATTTCCGAGGCTTACAATCACCTCGACGAAGTAGACAAAGGGTTGACTAAACTCGTAAATAGTGAGCGGGCCGTACCAGGACATGAAAAAGAAGCCGGTGCTATTATGCATTTAGATCCTAAAATGGCTCCGTCCATGGTCTTGATGATCCAAAAAAACTATAAAGATTCTTTACAGTCAATTAAAATCGATTTGGATGC
>JBDTUE010000032.1:0-27180 GCA_040007895.1 Saprospiraceae bacterium
GAATTATCTTTTATTTCTGGTTGTTTGATCTGGTAAGAGAATACAGGTTCTGAAGGTGAACTGTTTTTTGTAAACTCACTTTCAATATGGACAGCCACTTCTAAAGTATGTCCGGAATTTCCCTTGTAGGTTCCTTTAACCGGAGTACAATCACTAAAATTTCTTCCAATTGCCAATCGGATATGCCTGTCACTGGTCAAACAATTATTAGTAGGGTCTATGCCTATCCATCCATCAAATGGAATATAGGCTTCCACCCAGGCATGAGTGGCACCTTCTCCTCTCATTTCGTTGTTTTTTGGGCAGATATATCCACTAACATACCGGGCGGGTATTCCGTTTATTCTCAACATAGCAAGCAAAATATGTGCAAAGTCCTGGCATACCCCCGCTTTCATAGTCCAGATATCATTCACCTTGGTTTCAACATCCGTGATCCCTTTTTTATATTCGAAATGAGTATATACGAACTCAGACATTTTTTGTGCATTGGCAAAAGGAGTGGCTGTTTTATCGATTAAAGCATCCAGAGTTTCTTTTAATTCACTTTGGGTTTCAAATTTATCCTGCCATAAAAAATCAATAAATGGAAATTGATGTTTGATCGTTTGCAATTCTGTCCATTGGGTTTCAGCCGGAGTGGTATCTGCTGGAGGTAAAGAGGGAAGTACAGAAACTTCAAGCCTGGATTGTATTAATAATTCAACAATGGATTTTGAAATTGAAAATACACCGACTTTGTTGCCAAAGTAATCAGTAAATGTTTCTACTACAGGATGATTGGAAATGACCAATTCATGCTTTCGCACTTCCTGAAAATTATCTTCAAACGGAAATAACATCACATGATTCATGCTTTCCGTAATAGAGGTTGGATAGGTATATTTGGTGATATGGTTTACTTTGTATTTTGTCATTGTTTGGTTTGGTATGAATATTTAGAAATGTCCGAAATAAAATTTATTTAAAGCATTGGTAATTTCAAAAAGACCTGTCCTGGTTTGATCAAGAAGCTGATCAAGTTCTGTTCCTTTTTGGATATCAGCTGGTGCATACTTAACATTATTCATGAGTTTCCCCGTGAGGAAATCCAACTGTTCAAAAGCTTCAGGTAAGCTCTCCGGTTGTAATCGTTGTAAATATCTCGAAATTCTTACGAGGCAATATAATATCGAATGTGGGAAATGAGGATTCAATATGATTTGCTGAAAGACCAGACTTGATTTGAATGTACCTCTGTTTGATTTAAGAAATAACTCATAACCGGAAAGAGAATACAACAGGTAGCGAAGCGCAGGAATTTCAATGGAATGATCTGTATAGCTTTTTATTTCTTCGAGTTTGATCGAGAGACTATCTGTGGACAACAAGGCTCTTTCCATAAATTTACCAAGTGATAAAAACGAAAAACCGTTTCCACGAGCCATGGTGGTATCTACTACTCCATAATACAACCATCCCTGTGCAATCAAAGAATCGAGGGCTCCCTGAATATCTCCTTCCTGGATAAGTCTCGACGTATTTTCATGGCGGATGAGATGGTAAAAATCATTTAAACATTGCCAGACTTCTTTGGTAATATGGTCTTGAACTGCCCGTGCATTTTCCCTGGCCCTGGTGATATTATTAATTACCGATGAATCATTTTCTTTATCCAGCAATAAATGATGGATTACTTTGATAGAATCATCCTGTCCTGAATTGATATCGAGCGGCTGATCACTATAATGACCTAAAATCGGCAGCCAGCTAAAATTTTTAATCTCATCCTGCGATGAAATATAACTGGTCCTCAATAATCGAAGCATACCATTCGTACGTTCCATATACCTGGCAATCCAGAATATCGAATCCGCTACTCTGCTAAGCATATTGAAAATTTATTGAAATATTCGTATCCATATCTTTTTGACTCTATACAAACTACTATCTACTCATCCAATACCCAGGTATCTTTACTCCCACCACCTTGTGAAGAATTAACTACCAGGGATCCCTCTTTTAAAGCTACCCGGGTAAGTCCACCAGGAATGATATCAATTCCCTGGGGACCATACAGTGCATAAGGGCGGAGATCAACCCGTCGCGCTTGTAATCGTTCATCAATATAACTAGGCACCGACGAAAGATTAATGATTGGTTGAGCAATAAAACTTCTTGGATCCTCTTCAATGGCTTTTTTAAAATCTTCAATTTGTTTATCCGTCGCTGAATTACCGATCAGCATACCGTAACCACCGGATTCATTGGTTTTTTTAATTACCATCGAACGCATATTCTGAAAGACATGATCTCTATGCTCGATTTGGTCCATTGGAAAGGTAGGTACATTTTTGAGAATAGGAGTTTCGTTCAGGTAATATTTGATCATTTCAGGTACATACGAATAAATCGCTTTATCATCTGCTACACCATTGCCCAATGCATTTACTATAGCTACATTGCCTAAACGGTATGCTCCGTATAAACCCGCTACTCCCAACATACTGTCCCTTCTGAAAACTAATGGATCCAGGTATTCATCATCAACTCTGCGATATATTACATCTACTTGTTTTAGTCCATGTACTGTCTTCATATAAACCTGATGGTTGTCCACGATCAGATCATTACTTTCTACCAATTCTATCCCCATCAGACGGGCAAGCGTAGTATGTTCGAAATAGGCTGAGTTATAAATACCGGGTGTTAATAATACTACGGTTGGATTGCTTGTTTGCCGGTTGGTAAGCGAAACAAGATTTTTTAATAATACATCTGGATAATCTTTTACAGACTTTACTCTGATTTTGGGCAAAAGATCAGGGAAGATCCGGTAAGTAATACTTCGGTTTTCAAGCATATAAGAGACTCCGGAAGGAGTTCTGAGATTATCTTCTAAAACATAAAACTCGCCGTATGGGTCACGGATAAGATCTATTCCCGAGATATGGGTATAGATATCATGAGGCACTTTTACATTCATCATCTCCCGGATAAACCCGGGACATGAATAAATTAATTTTAATGGAATGATGCCGTCTTTTATTATAAACTGATTGTGATATATATCATTCAAAAAAACATTTAGTGCTTTTAATCTTTGTTTAATACCTGACTCGATCAGGCTCCATTCAGAAGCTTCGATTAATCTTGGAATGATATCAAACGGAAATATTTTTTCTATGCCTTCCCCGCTACTATAAACCGTAAACGTAACGCCCTGGCTCATAAATATTTTTTTAGCCAGTTCGACCTTGTGGCTCATTTCTTCTTTGGAAAGGCTATCAATAAATGAAACTAATTTCCGGTACCCCGGCCTGATGCCCTTAAGGTCAAACATCTCATCCCATACCCCGGGGTAGGTCTTATATTGTGACAACATGGAAGGATCATTCATAATTTCATTTGCTATTAGGACACTAGATAATTCAAATAAAGATTTCTAATTGGACAGAATTTTAATGATTTTGTTTTTTTGAAAATTCTAATTGTCATTTAAAAATTTAAAGTCTAACCATTATCGCGTTTTTTTCTGGATTTTATATATTTAAATTTAACCATACCATCCCGACATATTCGCTTCCCCATCCCAATCAGATGCCTAAATTAAAAAGATATATTGAAGAACCGGTTACAATAGGTTAAACATAGCCTTCCGGCATTTAAATATTACAAATTTAAATTTAGTTATTTCGGCATGGAGGCTTAAAACGATTATATTGTCGATTTACTAAATTCTTTACATTATGGCAATACGGGTGGCAATACGGCATAAAACGGTTTATTCTTATGACCGTGCGGTTTCATTATCCCCTCATATTTTTCGATTGAGACCTGCAGTTCATTCAAGAACTCCCATAGAAGCTTATTCCTTCAAAATTCAACCCGCAGATCATTTTATTAACTGGCAACAAGACCCTTTCGGTAACTATCAGGCCAGGATCGTATTCCCTGAAAAAACAAGATCCCTGACGGTGGAAGTAGAGGTAATAGCGCGAATGCAAGTCATTAATCCTTTTGACTTTTTCGTTGAAGAATATGCTGAGAATTACCCATTTGCGTACTCTGCTGAATTAGGCCAGGAGTTATTGCCCTATCTCGAACCCAAAGAGGGTGGCCCGTTACTTTTATTTTGGGTGAAGCGTCATGTAGACCGTTCATTAAAAATGAGGATAGTAGATTTCCTTGTCAAGATTAACCAGCAGTTAAATAAGGACATTGCTTATTCTATCCGGATGGAACCCGGAGTTCAATCCACGGAAGATACTCTCTCAAGAGCGATAGGTTCGTGTCGTGATTCGGCCTGGCTTTTGGTCCACATTTTACGGCATGCCGGATTGGCTGCGCGGTTTGTTTCAGGTTATCTGATCCAGTTAAGTGCAGATGAAAAATCATTAGACGGACCTTCCGGGCCAGCGCAGGATTTTACAGATTTACATGCATGGGCGGAAGTTTATATTCCCGGTGCAGGGTGGGTAGGATTGGATCCGACTTCAGGATTGTTTGCAGGAGAAGGTCATATCCCATTGGCTTGCACCCCACACTATTCAAGCGCAGCGCCTGTAGTCGGAGCAACCGATCCCTGTACTGTAAGTTTTTCATTTGAAAATAAAGTAACCCGTATTCACGAAGACCCAAGAGTAACTAAACCTTTTTCGGACGACCAATGGGCAACCATCAATGCCATCGGCAACCAGGTAGACCGTGATCTTGAATCAGGTGATGTCAGATTGACTATGGGCGGTGAACCAACTTTTGTCTCTATCGATGACATGGAATCTGATCAATGGAATACGGCAGCTGATGGATATGAAAAAAGAGTATTATCCCATGATCTTATATACCGTTTAAGAGAAAAATTCGGCCCTGGTGGTTTGATTCATTACGGCCAGGGTAAATGGTATCCCGGCGAACCATTGCCCCGCTGGCAATATGGACTCTATTGGAGAAAGGATGGTTATCCGATATGGAATAATATGAATCTTATTCCTCATGAAGGATCAAAACATCAATACACCTATAAAGACGCCGAAGTATTCATTAAAGAATTGGCCAGGCATTTAGCAGTCAGCACCGATCATATAAGCCCTGCATACGAAGATGTATTTTATTTTTTATGGACCGAAGGTAAAAATCCTGTCAATGTGGATCCACTTAAAGCTAATCTGAAAGATCCTGTCGAACGTAGGACACTTGCACAACTTCTCCAGGAGGGATTAGGCGATCCAGTGGGTTACGTTTTGCCCTTGCAATGGAATCATTGGAATAGTATGTGGAAGAGCTGTAATTGGGTCTTTAACAGGGACTATCTTTTTTTACTTCCGGGAAATTCTCCCATTGGATTGAGATTGCCTTTGGAATCTTTGCCTGAAGTGCCTAAAGATAAATTGCCTGAGGAGGTAGAACGAAGTTTATTTGAAGAATTACCGAATCTCGGCCAATTTCAAGATCAGATCAAGGCAAGATATGATACAATCTCCTTACACCCGGAACAGACTCCAAAAGCAACACCAAAAAGAATTGCAACAGATAAAAGTGATGCCGAAATTGAAAAACAATCGATAACCAAAAAAGAAGGTACTCCCGATCCTGAAACTGAAATCTTGTTTGAAATAGATACCATCAAAACAGCGATTAGTGCTGAAATCAGAAAAGGCATATTATATATTTTTATTCCCCCAATGCAATTCCTGGAACATTACCTTGATTTAGTAACATCCATCGAATCCACAGCTTCAAAACTAAATATTCAGGTTCGTATAGAAGGGTATGAACCACCACGAGATCCCCGTATCCAGCGATTAATTGTATCCCCGGATCCTGGTGTCATAGAAGTGAATATTCATCCATCTACCAGTTGGAATGAATTGTGTCATAATACGGATATACTTTATGAACAGGCAAAACTTTCAAGATTGGGAACGGAAAAGTTTATGCTCGATGGTAGACATACCGGCACCGGCGGAGGTAATCATATTACGATAGGAGGTGCCAAACCAGCTGACAGTGCTTTACTTCGAAGACCTGATTTACTGCAGAGCCTCATTACTTTTTGGCAGCATCATCCTTCTTTATCCTATTTATTTTCTGGGTCATTTATTGGACCCACCAGTCAGGCTCCGCGGATAGATGAAGGATTAGAGGATAATTTATATGAAATGGAAATTGCATTTAGCCAGGTTCCTGAAAAAGGATTTATACCATTCTGGTTAACGGATAGATTATTCAGGCACTTACTTACCGATCTAACAGGTAATACACATCGTTCAGAATTTTGTATTGACAAATTGTATTCACCAGACTCATCTTCAGGCCGCCTGGGAATTCTTGAGTTCAGAGGATTTGATATGCCGCCGCATAAACACATGAGTTTAGTTCAGTCTTTACTTATAAGAGCTCTGATAGCAGCTTTCTGGAAAAAGCCTTATAAACACAAGTTAGTCCGATGGGGTACTTCACTATATGATAAATACCTTTTACCTCATTATGTGCGACAAGATATGAATGAGGTGATGGAGTTTTTAAATCTTGCAGGATATCCATTTAAGAGCAGTTGGTTTGATTCTTTTTTTGAATTCCGTTTTCCACATTATGGTTCAGTGACCATTCGGGACATTGAGATGGAATTGCGTATGGGTATTGAACCCTGGCATGTCCTAGGTGAGGAAATGTCCAGTTCAGGAACTTCCAGATTTGTAGATTCTTCTCTTGAAAGAGTGCAGGTGAAACTGAATGGTATCCAGGACAGCCGTTATATTCTATTGTGTAATGGATCAAGGGTACCTTTGACTGCTACGGGGGTCAAAGGCGAGTATGTTTGTGGTATAAGATACCGCGCCTGGCAACCACCAAGTGCTTTACATCCAACTATTGGAGTAGATACTCCTCTTACGTTAGATATTATAGATACCTGGAACAATCGATCTATTGGAGGTTGTACCTATTACGTTTCTCATCCCGGCGGACTTAGTTATGCTACTTTCCCTATTAACAGTTTTGAAGCAGAGTCCAGACGCATTAGCCGTTTTGGAAATACAAGCCATACTCAAGACCAGCTTTTTGTAAACTCGAGTCAACCGTCAGCACAGCATTATCTCGAACCCAACAGACAACCCTTTATAGTGGATGTGCCGATGCCGGAAATAAATGGTGAATTTCCATGCACGCTGGATTTGAGGATGAAGAAAAAGATTAATTAAAGATTTGTTCAGGGAGTTATTCTATCCTTGATACATCTACTGATATGGCCAGATGATGTGGGTTGGTGCTCATGATCACTCCTCTTAAGGGAATGATATCAAAATAGTTTCTACCCCAACCGATAGTAATATATTGTTCATCCGGAATCTTATTATTGGTAGGATCAAAATCAACCCAACCCATTTCCGGAATATATACTGAAAACCACGCATGAGAAGCATCAGCCCCGGTTAATTTTTCTTTTCCGGGAGGAGCAACCGTCTCAAGATATCCACTCACATATCTTGCTGCTAATCCCATCGATTGGATACAGGAAATGGCCAAATGTGCAAAGTCCTGGCATACTCCTTTTCGTTCCTGCATTACAATAAACAAGGGTGTAGATATGGTAGTGAATCCTGCCGAATATTTAAAATCTTTGAATATACGTGACATGAGATCAGAAACAGATTCAAATAATGTCCGTCCTGAAACAAAAGATTGTAACGTGTAATGGGTAATGGATTCCGTAGGGGCGGTGATATCAGATGGAATTAAATATTGTTTTTCGTCCATGAGTTCTCCGTGAGAATGCATAAACATATCCCTTACATGTTCCCAGTTCATCAAACTTGGGGGATATAAATTCCAGTCAGCAGATTTTTTTTCAATCGTCGATGTTGTTGTAACGATCAGTTTTTCATGTTCTTCTTCAATAATAAAATAAAAAACTTTATTCCCGAAAAAATCAAAGTACTCTTCGATGATCTCAGGATATGGAGTCACATCAAGGTTAAAAGATCTGCAGCTTTGAGAAAAAGTATCTCTGGGTGTAAGCATAGCCAGGTTATGACAGAGCGGGACTGTCTCGTGGTATTTATAGGTAGTGGTATGTTGTACTCGATATAACATAAATTAAAATAGTTATACCATATTCGTTACGAACAATTGCTGATGAGATATCGTATGCTTGAAATACGTTTTAGAAATAATTAAATTTATTTCTGTGAGCGTGAAATTGAGTTGATTCAACAGGTTTTTAAGTGCAGTATATTCATATTTGTAATTGTCAAATTTTGAAAGTGTAGCGCTATCTGACCAGTGCACTGTATCATGAGCTTCATTGATCATGCGCTCAGCTTCACCTTGAGTTATCGAATTACCTGATTTGGGCATAGCAGCAATGTGAGTTTTGATCTTGTCAATAAGATATGCAAGTGATTTAGGATAATTCATATCCAGGACCATTAGCTCCAGAAGTAAAGGGAATTGCAGATGATCTCTGAATGTATACCGGTACGTCATAATGCTTTGAGTAGCCGTCAATAATGCCTGTAATAATTCATATTCCGTCCTATCGTCCGTTTTTTTTGCAAACATATTTTGTAATAACCTGATGATATACAAGACCTGTTCAAACTTTCTGCCGAGATCCAGGATTGCCCATTCCTGCTCCCGCCTTGAACTTTCACGATTCATCCCCAGGATAGAAAACATAGATGTATTTAATTTATCGATGTCGTTAATCATAAGCATCCGGTCATTCTGAGATGTATGTTTGACATCGCTCCAGATTTCATCCAGTTGTCTTATAATGCGCCAGGTGTCCTGAGATAAAAAATTCCTGACGTGATAGACAGCTTTTTTAAAAAATAATAAATTTTGACTTAGGCTACCTGTTTTGGTTTCATCATAGAGGTGATTGGTGAGCTCAGGCCATGGATTGCGGATCAGTGCTTCTTCTTTTTTAGGTTCGTCTGGGAGTATAAACCCGGGATATCCATAAGTACAATGGGTAAGTGTTTGTAATAATATTTTTTTCGTCGTATAAAACAAAGGATTATCCACCTGGTTGCTATTCTGAAGAGTGAACTGCATCACTGTTCTCAGCAATCGCGCATTATTAATCAATCGTTCGGTATAACGTCCCACCCAATAAAGATTTTCTGCGGTATGACTTGGTAAAGAATCTTTTTGAATAAATTCAGTGGAATGATTGGATTTTAATTGAAATTTTAATGGTTGGACTGGATCTTCACCGGAAGAAATAACCCAGGTGTCTTTACTTACACCACCGGATTGATTAGAAATAATAAAACTGTTCTTCACAAAACTTGTGCGGGTAAGTCCGCCTGGCATTACTTTAAAACTATCATTTTTTTGAACCAGGAAACTCCTTATCAAAGTATGGCTGGGATGTACTTTACCCTCTACCCAGGAAGGCACAGATGAAAATTCAATTTTTTCCTGGCCTGCAAAAAGGTATGGTTGAGCTTTGATTTCATTGATTAATTCTGCAGCCTTTGATGTCGATAAGGATGCTCCGTCTATTGAAGAACGTGTTCCGGCCCTGCTTCTATACATTCTTCGAATGACGAGGTGCTGGATATTTTCAATCACATATTGCATTTCTTTGGGCTGGCCGCACCACCAGGTAGCAATAGAAGGTATGATCAATTCTTCATCTAACAATCTTCTGGCCGCAAGATGGAGAAAAGGCATGAGGGCAGCATTTTCTATCACGCTGCTGCCTAAAGGATTAGCAATAGCTATGTTCCCTTTACGAACCACTTGCAACAGACCAGGTACACCTAGCAGAGAATCGCTTTTTAATTCTAAAGGATCACAGTAAGCATCATCCATTCTTCGCAATATCACATCTACCTTTTCCAGGCCTTCAATAGTCTTTAACCAGACAAAATTGTCTTTAACCATCAGATCATTCCCTTGTACCAGACTGAGACCGAGATAGGCTGATAGATAAGAATGTTCAAAATAAGTTTCATTTTCAGGCCCTGGAGTAAGGATGACTACTCTTGGTGTATATGTCTTATTTGGAGCGATTGTATTCAGTGCCTGTTGCAACGCATCAAAATAAGCAGAGAGTCTGCTCACGTTCAGATTGCTAAAGAGTTCTGGTAATACACTCGACATGGCCAGTCGGTTCTCTAACGCGTATCCATACCCGGATGGAGCTTGAGTTCGGTCACTGATGATTCTCATTTGACCATCAATCCCCCGCCCAAGGTCCGCGGCATATAATAATAAGTATTGTTGATGTGGTAAATTGATGTTTACACAAGAGCGAAGAAAGCCTGGATGCGTATAAATTAATTCTTGTGGTATAAGACCTTCTTTAATTAAGGTTTGAGGACCATAGATGTCTTTCAACATGAGATTGAATAATTTGGCCCGTTGAATAAGCCCATTATTAATCAATTCCCATTCTGAAGCAGTAATAAGTTGTGGAATGGGATCTAGTTCCCAGGGACGTGTACCACCGGAAGGATCATTATAGATATTATAAGCAACGCCGTTTTCCTTTAAAAATCGTTGGATATTTCCAGTGCGATGTTCCATTTCAGAACTCCCTAACTCCTTCAGCGAAGAAAAGATAGAAACCCATTCCACAGGAATATTGAGTTTGTCCTTTAGATTAAAATCATTAGACGTATTCGTATCGATCTGATGCTGTAAAAATTCAGGAATGGAGAATTGATCAGGCATGTAGTAAGCTTATCATTTAAAACTAAAATTACTTAAATAATTGGTAAGCTCGTGAGATCATTGATCTATCTTCAATTTCTCAGTTGGTTGATATTTATTGACAATAATTTTATTGCAATAAATGTTTTTTAAATCTGGTTGCGTGCTATTAAGATTTATAAAAGACCCACTTCAAAATCTCTTTAAAACTTGCTTTTTTACCATACATCAATATTCCTGTGCGATAGATTTTAGCTGCTACGAAGGCAAAGAAATAACTTGATAAAGCAAGTATACCCAGCGAAAGTAAGGTCTGCCATAGCGGTGGATCAAAAGCAAGCCTCGTGCCCATCACCATGGGTGCAAAAAACGGAATGAATGATGAGATCACTGCAAGTTTACTATATGGCGCGCGGATAGCTGCCATGGCAATATAAAGACCCATGACAATCAAAAGTGTAATGGGTACCACCAATTGTTGTGCTTCTGCCTGATCATCACCTACTGCGCTGCCTATTGCCGCCATCAAAGAAGCATACAGAAAATATCCAAAAACAAAAAACATTAAAAACATAGGTACTATAAACCACCAGTTTACCTGGCTGAGTTCTGCTAATAAATTAGGTAGGCCAAGATCACCGGCCTGAGCCACTGCCTGATCCATAGCAGGATTATTTTGCATCCTTGCTTTAAATATGTTTACTCCGAAAAATAAACTCGTGATAATACCGACCAGTGGCATAAAAATGATCCAGATCAGAAGTTGAGTAAGACCGACTCCACCTACACCAATGATTTTGCCCATCATAAGCTGAATTGGTTTTACAGATGATAAAATGACTTCTACGATACGCGTCATCTTTTCCTCCATGACGCTGCGCATGACAAACATGCCCTGGACCAGAACAAAAATGTACATCAGCACACCCATAATACCGCCGAGAATAGCACCAATGACATTGGAAGAATTAGTTTGTTTTTTTTCTTGTTGGAATACAGCTTGCCGGTCGAGAGAAATATCAACATCCAGATTATTGATATCAGCTTCATTGAGTTCAAGTTTTTTAATCTTGTACTCACGGTATATCTTGGACATGGTAGATTTGATACTTTCCGTGGTATTGATATCAAGTCGTTCGTCGGTATTGATTTTAAGATTAAAATTGGTTTGTTTGATATCGGACGGCGGATTTATTTCTACTACTGCCTGGTATACTCCTGATTTCATCGATTCCTTGAGGTCTTCGAAAGAAGATGAACTTAAAGTGTATTGAATTTCACTGTTCTTATTCCGGATGGTATCCGTGATCATATGCATGGGGTCTGATACAGCGATATTTATCTTCTGCACTGTATTCCTGCTCATGATAAATCCTACAATCACACTAAACCCAGCAATAGCTAACGGTACAAATAATGTAAGGAGGATGAATGATTTTTTGAATACCCTTGTGGTATATTCTCTCTTGATGATTAACCAAAGTTTACTCATGCTTGATTGGAGGTTTCGACGGTTTTGATAAAAATTTCATTGATGCCCGGGAAAATTTCCTGGAAGGAAATGACATCAATTTTTTCATTTAAAAAATGCTGTAATAGTTCAGAAGAATTTACGTGGTTTTGAGGCTTAAATTTTACTTTTCTGCCAATACGCTGAAGTTCGTTGAAGGCTAAAGGGAACCTCTCCGGTAATTCATTGTCCGCTACCAATTCAAATAAATGTTCACGATTTGCTCTTCGTATTTCTTCTACATTGCCTTCGAGTACATTTTGACCTTTATTGATAAGTACGATCCGTTCACATATTTCTTCTACCTGTTCCATCCGGTGAGTTGAAAATATGATCGTAGTACCTTCTTTTTGAAGCCTGGAGATTTCGTCTTTAATCATATTCGTACTGATGGGATCGAGACCGGAAAACGGTTCATCGAGGATCAATATCTCTGGTTTATGAATGACAGTAGCGATGAATTGAGCTTTCTGCGTCATACCTTTTGATAACTCCTCTACTTTTTTAGTATACCAGGTCTTCATATCCAATCGCTCTATCCACGATTTGAGTTCTATTTTGGCATTTTTTTCACTTAGACCTCTAAGTTGAGCAAGATACATCAGATGGTCCCATACAGTCATTTTTTTGTAAAGTCCGCGTTCTTCGGGCATATAACCGATCTGGGGAGGAATAGTATCATTCACTCTTTTACCATTAATATAGATATTCCCGGAATCAGGGTGCGTAATACCAGTAATCATTCTGATCGTGGTAGTTTTACCTGCACCATTAGGTCCGAGCATGCCATAGATGATGGCTGTAGGCACGGAAAAACTTACCCGATCTACTGCTTTGTGTTGTTGATAAGTTTTGGAGACTGCTTCGAGAGTAAGTATGGACATTTTAGTTTTTTTGACTAGGTCATGCAAATATTAAAATAACTAATTGATCGGATCGTGCAAATATTGATTAAGTATTGCGATTTGAGGATGAATTTAGACCAAAAAATGGTTTCAGCTCCTACAAAGAGCTTTATCAATGGACAAAATATTCATTTAATCCGATTGAAGTCGCGTATGGACTGAGAAAAAGTTAAGGGAGATTAAAACTTAGAATCTT
This sequence comes from Saprospiraceae bacterium, assembly GCA_040007895.1. Taxonomy (GTDB): domain Bacteria; phylum Bacteroidota; class Bacteroidia; order Chitinophagales; family Saprospiraceae; genus JADJLQ01. The sequence continues at coordinate 13,259 of JBDTUE010000032.1, forward strand.
GGACAAAAGATCACCGGTTTTACTACTGGTTTTTTATAAAGCTTTGCTATATATGAAACGCCTAATTCGTAACCACCTATTCCGGAAGTGCTGGCCGTAGCACCAGATATATTAAAATCATAAGCTAGTCCTACAATTAAATCTTTATATCGAGCCCCAAAAATAGCAAAGGCTGCATCACCAACCCGATAACCCGCTCCAGCCTGGACTGAAAAATCTTTCTCCCGATTGACTAATAATTCACCTTTTAACTGACCAGCAGCTTCAAAGTTTCCTTTTAAGCTATGAATTACGACTCCCGGTATAAAAGCCAATAAATCTCCATACGGTAGCCTCATCTGTGCGTGTGCATTGATCAGCACGGCTTGCTTATCTGTCGGAGTGGGAGTTCCTGGCGTACCGCCGCCACCACCGGCTAATGATTTATTGGGCGTCGTGAGATGGTATAATGAAACGCCCATATTGAGAAAAGAGGTCTTTTCTTTATTAAGTGTAGATCTGTAAAGTAAACCAACATTGAGATCGGAATAACTTTTTTTGTTTCCGTCTTTTGGATTTCCACCGGTACTGGGAAATGCAGGGTCAGTGGGATCACCAAACCTGGGGTTACCAACTAAACTTGTTGAAGTTCCGCCGGTTTGGACTCCCAAAGAAATCACTTGAGAACCATCACTATTTAGAGCAGCATGATAAGAACCTCCGACCCATCCGGAAGATCGCTTTAACTGAAACGCTGCATCTTCGCCAGCCTTATCCATGTAGGCCGCTAAGCCAATGCTTATCCAGTCATTTTTTCGTAATCCTTTAAATAAAGGTGCATCGATACCAAAAGAAGGAGTAGAATATTTAGCGACCGTAGGCCACTGAATTCTATAGTTGCCCGTTACTCTGAACGTACCATTAAAATCACCAATCAAAGCAGGATTAAGAGTCAATGGAGATAAATCAAACATTGTAAAATGGATATCCTGTGCTTTGGATATCTGTACTACAAATAACAGAAACAGGATGTTCCGGATTGATGATGATTTTAAGGCCATAAGCATTTTCGACTCGAAAGATAAGCAGTTTTGATTATTCACGCTTACCCTATAGGTTAATTATTATTTGATGATAGTTAAACCGAACGGTCTCGCTGTACAACTATTTTAAATTTCCTCTTGCTTCAGATAACATGTCTACCAGAGTTAATAAAGTAACAAACATGGGTATCTGACCCGATTTAGTAATAGGATTTTCCGGGTCCTCTTCATCTAATTGAAGCGCATCTTCAAGATAATATAGAACCTCTTGCTCAGGATAATCCAGCATGATGCGGTCTATAATGATTTTTAAGGATGCTGGTCTTAAAGAATCTATTCTATTCCAGTTTTGTTCTTCCCTTCTGGAAAGAGATTCTTCATCAATCTCTTCAATTTCAGTGTATGTTTCTTCAAAACATTTCCAGCAGACGACCGCTATGTAATACAGATATTGAATTTCAGCTTCTGTAAAAGCTTCATGATCTTCTGCAGCCAGGAATCCTGCAATTACAGGCTGATCGGCAGACATGGCTTCCAGCCAATCGGTATCACTGTTGCCTATATCTTCAATACATTTTTCTATGGTCTGTTCATTAATCATAGAGTGTAAAAATAGATTTTTTAAAGGCAATTATTCCGACTGATTAAAACCTGATGACCCTTGAGATCGATAGTCGTGTTACGATTTGAATTCAAAAATTTCAATTCTAGAGTTTTGTGATTCCCTAAGCCTCTGATGTATTGATGATTTTTTTAATTTGTTTTCAATTGGTCTGAAAGAACGTATAGGGGGTATAATAACTCGGGTATAAGGTTTGATCTCATTCAAAAAGTAACTATATTTACTCGAATAGTTTTCAAAAAATCGTGATCGTAAAAAAAATTATCGGTATTGTCATTTTACTGATGTCTATGAAGCATTCTTCTATAGCTTTAGACAGCATTAGTTATGAAGCGGACATCAGACCCTTGCTTGCAAAAAAATGCATTAGCTGTCATAATACCAATATGCCAAAGGCCGGGGTAAATATTGATAATTACAAGGAACAAGCCCGGGTAATTGCAGATGGCCAGTTTTGGTTGAAAGTTTTGGAAGAAATCAAATCGAGAGCCATGCCTCCTAAATCGGAGAAGCCGTTGACAGACGAGGAGTATCATATCCTCGTCAGCAGAATCGATACGTTGTTACAAAAATCATTAGCACAAAAAAATCCGGGGCATGTGGTTATTCGTCGACTAAGTCATTCAGAATATCATCATACCATTATGGATTTGCTGCAGGTAGATTTTGATGCCCGCAATGCATTTCCTTCGGATGGATCCGGTGGAGGAGGATTTGATAATCAGGGTAGAGCCTTGTTTTTTACCCCTCTTAAACTGGAGCGGTATTATGATGCAGCAGATAAAATTATTCACGAATTGGAATCCGATCCGAAACGGTGGTCCTTAATTGTTCCTTTTACATACAATCCCTCCACCTGGCAACGAATCAGCGCCTGGATTGTCTCCTTATTTAAAAAAGACAGCAAATCGTTTTACTCCCCGGAGCAGGCAGCGGATCAGGTTATTTTTCCATTAGCAACTAAAGCGTTTCGCCGATTTTTAAAAGAGGATGACAAAGTCCCTTTGCGCAAACTTTTTAACCAGGTCTATACGGACAATTCAGGTTTGTCAAACCCACAGCGATTTAACGAAAGTATTTCCCAGGTTTTAAAGGCGGTATTAGTATCCCCTAATTTTCTGTATAAAATAGAAGAGGAACCCGATAAAGAAGGCGCATATCCTTTGAGCGATTTTGAACTTGCAACGAGGTTATCTTATTTCCTGTGGTCCACGATGCCAGATCAGGAATTATTTGAATTAGCATACAAAGGTCAACTTCATGATTCAGCTGTATTAGCCGCACAAGTTCGTCGAATGTTGATAGATCCTAAAGTCAAAAGATTTGCAGAAAACTTTTCTGGGCAATGGCTGGGTATTACCAAGTTATTAGAGAATCAACCGATGGTCGATGCGGAAAAATTTCCGGGGTTTGATATGGCTATACGAAAACAACTTTACCAGGAAGCAGTCGAATATTTTTATTACGTAATGACCAAAAGTAATTTTTTGGATCTTATTCAAAGTAATTACAGTTTTCTGAATAAAGACCTTGCAGCGTATTACGGTATTGAAGGTGTAAGCGGAGATGACTTCAAGAAAGTGAATTTGACAGACACTCACCGAGGAGGGGTATTAGGTATGGCAAGTGTATTATCTACTACGTCGCTTGCTTTGCGTACAAGTCCGGTTTTACGCGGCAAATGGGTCATGGAACAAATATTGGGGATTTCTCCACCTCCTCCACCTGAAGTTGTCGCTGAACTTACTTCTGACAAAAAGCAACATGATGCATTGGGACTTAGAAAAATATTGGAGATGCATCGTTCCAAACCTGAATGTTATGGTTGTCATCAAAAAATGGACCCCCTTGGATTAGGACTTGAAAATTACGACCCTGCTGGTAAATGGAGAGAAACATATGAAAAGGTAGCCATCGATGCATCTGGTGTAACTGCTGAAGGAAAAAAATTTAATGGGCCGGCTGAATTAAAAAATATTTTATTGGAAGAAAAACAAAAATTCGCCCGCAATCTCTCTGCCAAAATGCTTTCTTATGCAATTGGCAGGTCTATGCGTTTTACCGATGAACCCGCTTTACAAAAACTGGATGAAACACTTTTGTTGAACAATTTTAAGCCCGAACCTTTTTTAATAGAATTGGTAAAAAGTTATCCATTCACTATGAAGATTAATGATTTTGAAAAAAAGAGTATTTAACGTTTAGCGAAATTTATTCTGTTGTCTATTTAATTAGAATATTGTACCATGAAAACTAAATGGCATATTTCAAGGAGAAGAATGTTGAAAGGTGTGGGCGCCTGTATTGCTTTACCGTTTCTCGAAGCAATGACATTGCCGGGTATCGGAAGCTCTTCTTCATTGACTAAATCACCAATACGATCCGCATTTTTTTATATGCCTAATGGCGTACATCCTGATTTATGGACACCAACAGAAGTAGGTAGAAATTTTGAACTCACCAGGCAATTGCTTCCGCTCCAGAATTTGAAAAACGATATTCTCGTTCTCGGAGAACTCATGAATAGAAAGTCAATGTTTAAAGGATCCGATGGCCATTATGCAAAGTCCGCAAGTTTATTGACTTGTATGTCTATCAAACAAACGATCGGAGATAATATCAGTAGTGGGGGATCTTCGTTAGACCAGGTCATTGCATCTCAGATCGGTCATGAAACTTTATTTCCTTCGCTGGAATATGGTCTTGACAGGATTACTACAGGAGTAGATATTAATGTGGGCTTTACCCGGTTATACGGTTCAAGTATATCCTGGAAAACTCCCAATCAACCCATGTCCAAGGAGATTGATCCTAAATTAGCTTTCGATAGATTATTCAAATCATTCGTGCCAGGTGTACAGGTCAAACAAGATCCATGGAAGCATAGTATTCTCGATCTGGTCCTCGATGATGCTAATACGTTAAAGAAAAACCTGGGTAGAGCCGATCAGGATAAAGTATCTGAATACCTTGAATCTATTCGCAGTGTTGAAAAAAGAATTTCAAATGAATCTAACAGGAAAAAATTTGAAAACAATCTTACTGCTGATATTAAGAAAGAACTAGTCCGGGTCAATCAATGTGTGGATGAGTATGTCGAAGTATATGGTGGCGTAGATATTACTGAAAAGGTTCGTTTGATGCTGGATATCATGACGCTGGCATTCTGGAGTGATGCAAGCCGGGTATCAACGTTTATGTTTGGAAATTCGGTTAGTAATCGCAATTTTTCATTCCTGCCCGGAGTGAAAGGTAACCATCATAACCTGTCACATCATATGAATAAACCGGAAGCAATGGAACAATATGCCCGGATCGCTACCTGGCATGTGGAACAATATGCTTATTTCCTCGATCGACTCAGGAGCATCAAGGAAGGTGACAAGACCTTGTTGGATAATTCCATGGTTTTATTTACCTCAGATCTTCGGGATGGAAACAGGCATGCACCGAGAAACCTACCTATTATACTTGCCGGCCGGGGAGGTGGCAATATTAAATCTGGCCAGAATTTGATTTTTGAGAAAGAGACACCCCTTGCAAACTTATATGTCTCTATGCTGCAAACGCTTAATATCAATAAAGATAATTTTGGTGATAGCAAAGGTCCGCTATGTGAAATTACGGTGTAGCTATATAGATGAAGTGTTTTTGAAATCGTCGCTAACCCAATAAGATTGAATAGTACCAAAAAGTTTATCTATCCCTGGTTTTCAATTGCTTTTGCTTTTTTAATCAGTCTCTCTCTGCTTTTATTGCCTTTCGTGAAAGTGCATTCTATTCCGGAACTCATTATAGATTTTGGAAAAATTCATCCTTTAGTGCTGCATTTTCCAATTGCTTTTATCCTTTTGGTATTTGTATTTGAATTGGCGCAATTATACTTTTCAATTTCTTTTGCGGAAAAATACATTCTCGTTTTATTGGAGGCGGCAGCCTTATCGGGATTTTTTTCAGTAATTACTGGCTTTTTATTGAATGCGACTGGAGAGTACAGCGGTGGATTAGTCCTGGATCATTTTATGGCAGGATGTATTACCGCAGCGTTGATGTGGTTTTCTATTGGAGTTTATTTGATAGGTAGAATTAATCCTCGGTTTTACGCATTGTATAGCATAAGCTTATTGGCTTCAGTACTGGCTACCGCCTATACAGGTCATCTCGGAGGTTCTATTACACATGGCAAAGATTACCTTCCGGATTATTCTCAGGTTTTGTCATCTAAACCTAAAGATTCTATAGAAATAGTACCGGTGAATTCATTATATCATGATGTGATCGCTCCTATTTTGGAAATGAAATGTATTTCCTGTCACAATGATTTGAAAGCTAAAGGAGGATTGTCCATTAAGACGTATACTCAACTGTTTAAAGCCGGAGAAAGTAATTTGATGGGTATTACAGCAGGAGATGCGCTTAAAAGCGAAATATATAATAGAATCATATTGCCGGTTGATCATAAAGACCATATGCCTCCGGAAGGAAAATCTCCAATGACCAAAGATGAAATTGAGTTGATAAAATATTGGATAGACTCTATGGCCAGAGAAGATTTTTTAATCCAGGATACTTCCTCCGGTGAAAAAATCAATTTGGTTTTAAACCGGGAAATACCCAGGATTCAAAAATTCAGAAAACAACTTCAACTATCAAAAATGGAGTTTGGTGCTATTCAATCCGAACTCGATAAGATTGGAAAAAAAATCGGAGTAGACTTTATTAAAGATCATGAAGAAGAGGGAAACCTGTTTGTTATACAATCAAAATTCCCTCCCTCCCCGTTCAGCAACGATCAATTGTACCTTTTGAAACCTTATCTTGAATTGTTTTCAAAAGTATCTTTGATTTCGACCGCTATTGATGATGATGGATTATACTACCTGGCGCAAATGCCTAACCTTAAAAAATTATATCTTCAAAAATCAAAAGTAAATGGGTCAGGTCTGATTTATTTGAGAAGTTTGAAACAACTCGAAGTACTCAATCTTTCTTTTACTAAAGTGGATGACCAGGGAGCGATGTTTTTAATGACCTTTCCGGAAAATCTCAAAAAAGTTTTTCTTTATAGAACCAAAACCTCTAAGGAAGTAGCAGATGCTGTAAGTAAATATAAACCCGGTTTAAATATCATATTAGAGGAGGGTCCTTATAATTGATCCGGATGGTAACAAGGATTTAACTATATACGGGGTTATTTTAAAAACATTTATAAAGCCGAACTGTTACTTTTGTACTATTAAATTATAAAGATGAAACTGGTATTCACATTATTGACAGCATGCCTCCTTTCCGTATTTACATTATCCTCCTCGACTAACTTAGATGAAGTTACGTCCTCGTTTAAGGTTAACGGGAATTGTGGTATGTGTAAAAAGAAAATAGAAACATCTCTTCGTGTCAAAGGAGTTAAAAAAGTCAATTGGGATATGAAGTCGCATGAGCTTTCCATTACCTACAGTCCGGATAAGATTACACTCGATGAGATTCATCTTCGGATAGCTGCTGTAGGGTATGATACAGATAAAGTAAAAGCTTCTGATGAAGCATATGCTAAATTGGATGATTGCTGCAAATATGATAGGGTTAATAATTGATATCAGGTGACCCTATTAAGTTTTCTTTTTTATTATATACCAAGGATTAAGGTTGGAGCTTTTCTAATCATTTCCTTGATAATTCTCCTGATTAAACTTCGAATGACCAGGCCAGGTATTTAATCGCTAATCCCTCCGATCTGTGCATTCCCTCATAATATGTCTGGATAGCCAGTGTGTCCTTAGTTAATCCATCTGCATCTATGTCTTCTGACTGACAAAGTATCTTCGCAGAAGGATAGTGGGATACGGTTTCAAGACTGTATTTATAGAGTTGAGGACTATCTGTCTTGAGGTGTACAATGCCTCCCGGTTTCAATAAAATTTTATACCTGTCCAGAAACAAAGGGGATGTTAATCTTCGATTCGATTTGCTTTGTTTTAAAAAAGGATCAGGAAAAGTGATCCAGATCTCACCTAATTCGCCGGGTGCAAAATGGTTGGTCAACCATTCTATTCTCATTCGGAGAAAAATAGCATTTTTTAATCCCAACAACAACGCCTTTTTAGCACCACGGTGCATTCGGTTTCCTTTGATATCGATGCCAACAAAATTTATTTGATCAAATGCCTGAGCCAGGCTTATAGTGTATTCTCCTTTTCCGCATGCTAATTCTATATGAACAGGATGTTCATTTTTGAAAACCTGTTCATTCCATTTTCCAGTCAATTCAATTCTGGTTCCATCGTATTTTCTGGATTCTTTACTGTTGGCATCGACGCATTGAATTACATTTTCAAAAGTGTCTACTTCAGCAAACCGCAATAACTTACTCTTTCTTGACATCTCGACACAAAATTAAAAAACCATTCCCATTTGAATTCTTTCGGTTAAACTAATGTTAAACGAAAGTCGAAGTTGATCAAATGACTCTGCGTTACTGTTAACTTCGTGAATCTTAAAAAATATTCATCAATGAAAAACAGAATTTTTGCGTTTGTTTTTGGGTTTATGATCATTGCTGTTAGTCTTACGTTTGCTCAGACTACAGCTAATTCAGCAGCTAAACCTAATGCCAATGTAGTCTATGTTCCTTTTGATTTTACTTCTGCCGCTGAGAAGGCTAAAAAATCTTCCGTGTATATCGAAGTAAAATCCGACCCGGTAGCACAACAAAAAAGAGATGGGAACAATAATAGTCGACGTCAGATGCCCCGTGATCTGGAGGATTTATTTGACTTTGGACAATTATTTAAAGGTTTCAATTTTGACCAACAACCCACCGAAGGAAAGGGCTCAGGAGTAATTGTCTCCAGCGATGGATATATAGTCACGAATAATCATGTTGTAAAAAATATGGATGAAATCACCATCAAAACCTATGATGACAGAAAGTTTACTGCACAAAAAATAGGGGTGGATCCGAGTACGGATCTCGCCTTGTTGAAAGTAGATGCTTCTGACCTTACTCCGATCGAAATAGGTAACAGTGATGCATTGAAAGTAGGTGAATGGGTTCTTGCAATTGGCAATCCGTTTAACCTTGATTTTACGGTAACTTCAGGTATCGTATCTGCAAAAGGAAGAAACAAACTAAACCTGATCCAGGATGCAGGATCTAAAACAAAATCAATTGAAGAATTTATCCAGACGGACGCTGCTGTCAATCCTGGCAATTCTGGCGGAGCTTTGGTTGATGTCAATGGGAGACTGGTTGGAATCAATACAGCTATTTATTCACCCAATGGAGCATTTGCAGGTTATTCATTTGCCATTCCTGTCAACCTGATGCAAAAGGTCTTAAAAGAACTCAGGGAAAATGGAACATTGGAAAGAGTTGGAAGTCTTGGCTTAGAAGTACATGAGATCGATGAAAGTCTTGCTAAGGAAAAAGGATTATCAAGCAAAAAAGGATTATTAATAAAAACAATCCAGGAAGGAAGCATAGCTGATTACGCGGGCCTTATTCCTGATGATATTATCCTTCAGGTTGATGGAAAAGATGTGAATACGTTTGACGAATTGATTGGTGTTCGGGACGAAGGACGAGTAGGTCAAACATTACAATTCAGAATTATCAGAGACGGCGAAAGCAAAACCATTCCTGTTAAACTTAGAAAGAAAATTTAAATACCTGATCAAAAAGACTTCGATTTTTTTTATTTATACTCGCCGCTTGGCGTAACATTTAAGGTTTTCGTTTTTAAGAATGCCTGCCTTTCATACGGGTGGGCATTTTTTATTTATGATATTTTTAAAGCTGTTTCAATATTCATACTGCCACTCTTTCATTGAATTAAACTTAATAAGTAAACTTACTTTATACTGAAATAGATTTACTTGGCTTAAAGTGATATAAATTCAACTTTGGATTTTTCATTTATTTCCACGATTATTAATATTAAGTATAAATGAAAATATGTGAAGAATCAATTTTTGTAAAATATTTTAAAAATTTAAGAGATCATTAAAGGTAATTGTTTGGCATTTTATGTTAAATAGGTATAATTCTCACTATATGCGAAAATCTATATATTATTTGATAGTGCTGGGGTGGAGCATGATTATCCTCCCAATTCGTGGAAATGCACAATATTTTGGTAGAAACAAACCTCATTACAAATCTTTCGAATATAAGATGTATGAGACGCCTTATTTCAGTATTTATAATTACCTGACTAATAAAGAATCTCTTGATCGGATTGGCCTGTGGGCAGAACAATGGTATAAAATCCATCAGCAAACGGTCTCGGATTCATTTTTCTTAAAAAATCCAATCATCTTATATAATGATCATCCTGACTTTCAGCAAACCAATGCAATCTCCGGTGAAATAGGAGTTGGAACCGGGGGTGTTACTGAAGCCCTGAGGAATCGCGTAGTGTTTCCATTTGGAATGACTAATCAACAAACCTGGCATGTACTGGGACATGAATTAGTCCATGCATTTCAATATAACCTTGTTATTAATGGAGATTCCACTTCTATTAAAAACCTGCAAAATCTTCCTCTTTGGATGGTAGAAGGAATGGCAGAATATATGTCTCTTGGCCGAGTAGATCCATTCACCTCGATGTGGATGCGCGATGCAGTACTTAATAATGATGTTCCTAATTTCAAACAACTGGATAATCCAAAATACTTCCCTTATCGGTATGGTCAGGCCTTTTGGGCTTTTCTTGGTGGACTATACGGTGATCAGATTATCAGGCCTTTTTTTGTGAATACGGCATTATATGGATTAGAAAGTGCCAGTCAAATAACACTTGGTCTTTCAACGGATCAATTGTCGGAACGTTTTCAAAATGCAATCCGTACGTATTATGAACCTTTCCTTGGAGATAAAAAAGAAAAGTTAGTTGGCAGACAATTAGTTTCTGAAAAAGATGGAGGTAGAATCAATGTATCTCCCTCGCTGAGCCCTAATGGAAAGTATATCATCTTTTTATCTGAACGGGATCTCTTTTCAACGGATTTGTTTCTTGCTGACGCTACTTCAGGCAAAATCATCCGTAAAGTCACCAGTCGGACGAAAGATGGTCACCTGGATGATCTTAATTATCTTGAGTCAAGTGGTACATGGAGTCCGGACAGTAAACAATTTGCCTTTGTTGCATATAAAAAAGGTTATCAGGTTTTGGTAATCAAAGATGTTTCGAACGGAAAAACAATAGATGAAATAAAGTTTAAAGAAGTTCCGTCGTTGGCTAATCCTGCATGGAGCCCGGATGGGAAATCCATCGTATTTGCAGGACTTGTACAAGGACAAACCGATCTTTATCAATATGATCTTAGATCTAAAAAAACAAAACAGCTCACCAACGACGCTTATAGTGAAATTCAACCTAATTGGTCTACAGACGGCAAATCCATAGTGTTTGCTACGGATAAGATCAGTATGGACAAGGGAAGGGTTAATGGAAAATATACTACGAACCTTGCAATCATGAATGTTTCATCTGGAGAAAGCAAGCAACTTGATTTCTTCTATGGAGCTGATAATCTCAATCCCGAATATGACGACGATGGCAATATTTATTTTCTTTCAGACAGGGATGGTTTCAGAAACATTTACCGGTATGAATTAAAGGATGAAAAGATATTTCAAATGACGGATTTATTATCCGGCGTGAGTGGCATCACAGAATATTCACCGGCACTTACTGTTTCCAGAAAAAAGGATAAAATTGTTTATTCTTATTATACAAAAAATAGTTTCTCTATTTATTCAGCGGGTCAGGATAGATTTTTAAATAGACCTGTGGATCCGACGGTGGTCGATATGATTCCCGGTACCTTGCCAATGACCAATCTTGGGCAAAGAAATATTGTAGAAAATAATCTAGTCAAGGCAGATGGATTTAGTCAATTAAAGTTGCCGGCAGATACATACAAACAAAAATTTGCAGTTAAGCCGGTTGTCAATAAATTCAAACTGGATTATATCGGTGGCAGTACAGGCCTTGGAGTAGGAACAGGTAGTTTTGGTACCCGTACAGGATTAGCAGGTGGTGTACAGATGTTGTTTTCAGATCTTTTCGGTGACCATCAGATCTTTTCTAATCTTGCTCTTAACGGAGAGATTTATGATTTCGGAGGACAAGTCACCTATGTCAATTCTAAGCATAAAATTGCCTGGGGCGGTACTATATCCCATATTCCATTTCAAACCGGAGGAGCCAGTTATAATTTTGATACCTTATTCGCCGGGAATCAACAGTATCCGGTACTCCGCGAAGATCTGGATATACTGCGTATTTACGAAGACCAGGCAGGTGTCTTTGCACAGTTTCCATTATCTACAACTCAACGGTTCGAAACTTCGGTCTCCTCTAACTACCGGTCGTTCCGGTTAGATCGGTATCCTACCTACTATGACCCCATTACACTTGAATATATACAGCAGGGAAGACGCGAAAGAATTCCAATAGAAACGGATCTGATTGATATTGGAGGTTACCTGATCAAACGGACAGGGTTTTTTAATAGTTCAATTGCTTATGTTGGAGACAATTCATTTTTCGGAATGGCTTCGCCAATGGCTGGATATCGCACCAGAATAGAAGTTGAAAAATATTTTAGCGGATATAATTTCTTTGCAGCCACAGTTGATTATCGCAAATACTGGTGGACTAAACCAGTAAGTCTGGCTGTAAGGTTTATGACGCACAATAGGTTTGGAGCGAGTGCGAAAGAGTTTAGTCCGATACTAATCGGTAACCAGGGATTTGTTCATGGTTTTTATTATACACAATTGGATAAGATTGGTGCTGAGACCGGAGTAAGTTTCCGTCAGTTGAGTGGACAAAAATTTGCTATGGCTAATGCAGAAATCAGGTTGCCATTTACAGGACCTGAACGACTTGCATTGATTAAATCCGGATATTTTTTATCTGAGTTGGGTTTATTTTTTGATGCAGGTGTTGCATACAATGATATTAAACAGATTGTATTTAACGGTTCGGATCCTCAGAATGTAAGTCTTTCGCGATTTGTCATGTCAACTGGTGTCAATTTGCGTGTCAATTTATTCGGGGCTATCATTATAGAACCATATTATGCTATTCCTTTACTCAAAGGAGCTTCAGGAACATTTGGAATAAATCTGGTACCGGGTTGGTAAATGTCTAATATAATCAGATACTCCCGGTCGATCAGGTTGGGAGGATTTGATATATTCTGTTCTAATTTTTTACTACATTCTTTTTGGAAAAAATGAGATAGGCTTCCGATTTTATTTGTGTTCTTTGCGTCTTTGCGGGAAAAAGGAATGACACCAAGAGTAAAAATCTGTTGCATATCTTCCATTCAAGAAGCTCGACTTGCAATCCAATACGGTGCGTCTGCTATTGGCCTAGTTGGTCATATGCCGAGCGGTCCGGGTGTGATTCGTGATGACCTTATTTTTGCTATCGCCAGGGATGTACCACCGCCGATTGCAACTTTTTTATTGACCAGCCATACTAAGGTTCGAGATATCATTGATCATCATCTAAGAGTCCATACGAGTACGATTCAGATTGTTGATGAATTGACAGAAGGAACATATCAGGAGATTCGTAAATCCTTACCTTCTGTCAAAATCGTTCAGGTGATTCACGTTATTGATGAATCATCGATTGAAGATTGTATCAAAATTTCAACTCATGTGGATGCCATTTTGTTGGATAGCGGTAACCCTAATCTTATTGTGAAAGAATTGGGAGGTACTGGTAGAATTCATAATTGGAAATTAAGTCGCAAGATTGTGGAGAGTGTTTCAATTCCAGTGTTTTTAGCCGGTGGCTTAAACGCAGAAAATGTGAGGAAGGCAATTGATGAAGTTGGTTCCTTTGGCCTGGACCTATGTAGTGGTGTGAGGTCAGCGGGGAGATTAGATGAGAAAAAATTGGAAAAGTTTATGAGATCAATATTGTAGTTAATTGATTCATCATCAATAAAAATCGTAGTCGTGGCAATAAATAAAAAACGTCACGTTTTTTTCAAAGCCATCCACGTCCACATAGCTCCAATGAAATCGATTAACCCTACACCAATAAGCATGGAGGATGCCATTTTAAATACTGCGAATAGAATAAAGGAAACAAAAACAAAAGTCCTTGCAAGTACAGTCAACTTGAAAAATTCTGTACTGTTTAACAAGGCTGATCTGTGGTAATAGAACCCTATCACTAAAGCCAAAACTCCTACTACCCGGATCCAAACTTCATTAGTCTCTGGTATCCCAAGAGTAGATAAGAATA
>JBDTUE010000033.1:0-26328 GCA_040007895.1 Saprospiraceae bacterium
TCGGCATGTGATGCAAAATAATTCCGGCTGAATGTAGTATTCCCCACCATATAACTCACCGAACAAAATGCATTCGCCAAATCAAGGCTTCTTTTATAATTGGTTGGCTGACCATTATGGATAAAATCTATAAATAAATTTCCAAGAGGTGCGTATGATTCTGAAAATTTCCCTTGCAAGTTTTTTACAAGAGAATCTGCAGCGGCGTAATCTTCATTGAATAATGCCTTTCTTACTGCTGCAAGATGGATGTGGGCATCACTGTGATCATTAGGATTGATCGGTTCCCCTGTCCAAAGCGAAATATCATTTAATGAAAGTCTTTCACGGTTTACACCGCCGTATACCATTGCACCTATTCGGCCGTTTCCAATAGGAAGGGCTTCTTCAAAAACCCGAGCCGGCTGATCATACCAAAGCAAATGGTCCTGAGCTTGTAAGTTGAAGAGAATAAAGAACAATGCAAGGATGGATAGAATATTTTTTTTCATTTTAATTTAGGATTTGAGTGATGTCTATCCTTATCTCTGTTTTTTTTGAGTTCCAGATTTTGAATAATAGATTGCTCCAGATTGATATCACATTGATTAGCGAGGCAAGTCAAAACAAATAGAACATCTGCCAATTCTCCCGCAAGTGATTCTTTGGCATGAAGTGCTTGCTCGGATGATTTGAATGACTGATCGCCATAGATCCTGGCCATGAGCCTGGATACTTCTCCACATTCTTCTGCTAAAAGGGCGGTATTGGTTAATTCATTAAAATAACGCACTCCGTTTGTTTTGATCCAAAGATCGACTTCATGCTGTAGTTGCTGGATAGTCATTACAAGGATAATATTAAGGTTCTATCAATAAATGTAATAATTTCGCGCTTACAGATTCAACCTTCTATGAACATTACATCAATATTATCTGTTGCGACCGGTGCAGCGTTGGGAGGAGTAAGTCGCTTTTTGATCTCAGAGTGGTTCAAAGTTGAATCTACTAAATTTCCATATGCCACTTGTTTAATCAATTTGATTGGTTCGTTTATTTTGGGGATGGTATTTGCATGGTCTGTAAAGTTTCCTCTATCCAATTCAGTAAAATTATTTTTGGGTACCGGATTTTGTGGTGGTTTCACTACTTTTTCCGCCTTCTCCTTGGAATGGTTGAGATTGATTCAAAACGGACATGCTGTACTTGGACTTACCTATGTATTGGTAAGTGTGCTTGGCGGTTTAATTTTTGCATGGGTTGGTTTCAGATTGATTTGAAGCACTTTACGTTATCAGGAGTGTACTGTGAAAATTCTCAATTTCTAAACTCAACTATGTTTCGAGAAAAGAATTAATCTGAAAGTTAAACTGCAGTCACCCAAGCCATAAATAAAGGCATTACTTTGGCCCAGGTCTGAACGTCATGATTACCACCTTGTTCAATATGGAACTGCATATCATCCCCTTTTTTATAACCTTTTGCTTCCAGTTCACTCATGAGATCCAAAGTATCGTCTATTACATCAATGATTCCGTTTTTATTGCGATCTGCTTTCTCATCATTCGTGCCGGCTTGAAACCAAAGTTTTAACCGAGGAGGTTCAGGCGTATGTTTCACTTTGTGATGCATTAATCTGTGGTGAACATCATCTATAATCAAGTGAGGATTGCGCCACCAAAATGATCCGCTAAACACACCTGCTTTTTTAAATAACTGAGGAGCATGCCAGGCTATATCTATTGCACTTAGTCCTCCTAAACTCCATCCTGCTATAGTGCGATGAACATGCTCACTAAATCTAAATTTATTTTCAATCCAGGTAATCAATTCTTCAGTGATAAACTTAGCATAAAGGTTTGCTTTGGCACCCCGGCCGGCATAATCCTCCGCCCATTGGACTCCATATTCCTGTTTGCGTTGATCACCTATTGCTGCGGCACATCCTACAATCAAAGTATGAGCTCCATTGGATTCCACTTGCTGGCGTAACAGGGCAGAAATATCCATCTGAGGCAAATCCTGACCATCATTAATTATGATCAGGTGATCAAAAACAGTCTGATCAGACAAAAAATAACAGCTTACGTCTACCGGTCGTTCAAGATATATTGACGGAAATTTTAAATAAAGCGAATGCAAGGATGAAATAATTAATTATTTTGGACCAAAATACAAACATATGAAGAAGATTGGAATCCTTCACGGCATGGAAAACAGTTTTCCGTCAGCATTTGTTGACCGGATCAATGCTAAAAATGTAGCCGGTGTGAAGGCAGAAGCTGTCAGAATAGATAAAGTAATGCAGGGTGAACCTATTGGTTATGATGTCCTGGTCGACAGGATATCTCAGGATGTACCCTTTTATAGAGCCTTGCTTAAGAATGCCGCAATCACCGGAACAGCAGTGATTAATAATCCTTTCTGGTGGAGTGCAGATGATAAATTTTTTAATAATTGCCTGGCTACAAAAATAGGAGTACCGGTACCCAAGACAGTAATTCTTCCCTCTAATGAGCGACCTCCGGATACCCAGGAATCATCATTTAGAAATCTTGCTTTTCCAATGGACTGGGAAGGAATGTTTCAATATATTGGTTGGCCTGCCTATATGAAACCTTTTGCCGGAGGAGGCTGGAAACACGTTTATAAAATCAGAGATCAGGAAGATTTTTTTGAAAAATATAATGAGACGAATCAATTGGTAATGCTCCTCCAGGAGGAAATTCAGTTTGATAGTTATTTTAGATGTTATTGTATCGGAAGAAAGCATGTCCACATCATGCCTTATGAACCTCGAAATCCGCATCATCTCAGATACGATGCCCAGATTCCGGCTAACTCTGCAAGCCTGATGGCTTTAATTGAGTCTTATGTTTTAAAATTATGTGATTACCTGGGTTATGATTTTAATACCGTGGAGTTTGCAGTAAGAGATGGAATACCTATTGCGATTGATTTCTGTAATCCTGCGCCGGATGCTGATTTGCATTCTGTAGGAAAGGAAAACTGGGATTGGGTGGTAGAACATTCAGCAGTTTATGCTATCGAACGGGCTCAGGCGCATGTCCCTGGCAAAGACAATCTTACCTGGGGCAAATACATTACAAAAAGTATAAATCAGGAAAACTTATAATGAATTCCAATCGGTGGCTTAAAATAATACTTTCATTTGTATGCAGTATTTTAATCAATATGATTGCTTTTGGTCAGGCACCAAAAAAAGCCTGGGTCAATTTATTTAATGGAAAAAACCTGGATGGCTGGAATATAAAAATCCATCATCACGAGTACAATGAAAACTTTGGTAACACATTCAGAGTTTTAGATAAAAAGATCATTGTCAGCTACGATCAGTATGGAAAATTCAATGATCAGTTTGGGCATTTGTATTATAAGACTCCTTTTTCTTTTTTCCATCTTAAGGCAGAATACAGATTTAAAGATTCTTTGCAACCAGGGGCACCGGAATATACCCTTCTGAACAGTGGTATTATGTACCATTCGCAGGATCCGAAGACAATACTCAAAGAGCAAGATTGGCCGATTTCAATTGAACTTCAACTATTAGCCGGTCTGGGAGATGGCAAACCAAGACCTACAGGTAATATGTGTTCTCCTGGTACAGATATAGAGTATCAGGGTAAAAAATACCCTGGACATTGTCTCAATTCCACCAGTCCAACGATCAACCGGGACGAATGGGTTAAAGTGGAACTTATTGTCTTAGGTGATTCACTTATTCAACATTATGTCAATGGCAAAATGGTACTCGAATATAACCATCCAACTATGGGAGGTGGTGTTGCTAACCGATATGATCCCGCTATATGGGAGCCTGGAAAGCCTCTCAAAGAAGGGTTTATAGCTCTGCAAAGTGAAGGTCAACCCGTAGAGTTTAAGAACATTGAAATTTTGAATCTTAAAGGGTGTAAGGATCCCTCTGCAAAGAATTATAAAAGCTATGTTGTTCAGAATGATCCATCGGATTGTAAGTATTAATTAAAGTATAAAAAATCATACTTCTGTTTCCTTAGTTTATCTCCAATGCAGTGCTGTCAAGTTGCAAACCACAAAATATCATAATGTTAAATATGATAAATTATTGATATATTATAGGTTAACGCCCTTTCTGGAAGAATTTTTATCTTTGAGTCAGAATTACCAACCAAAGGAAAAATGTTGACTAAAGAGCGGGATGTATTACGCATAGCTATCATTGATCTATATAACGGAGAGCCAAATGAAGGTATACGATGCATCAAAGATCTAATCAGGGATTTTGCCCTTGAAACAGATCAGGAAATCATCTCAGAGACATTTGCTATTCGATCTGAACTGGATGTTCCGGATTTATCCTTTGATATCTACATCAGTAGCGGAGGACCTGGCAGTCCCCTTGAAACTAAGGGCATGGCCTGGGATACAAAATACTTTGAATTAATAGATTCGATTGAAGCCTGGAATAAACTGGAGCATACCCAAAAGAAATATGTCTTTTTTATATGTCATTCTTTCCAGATGATTTGCAGACACTATGATTTTGCTGAAATCAGTTTACGACAACCATCTTCTTATGGGATTTTCCCTGTAGACTTATTGGAAAAAGGGCACGATGAAGCAGTATTTGAACGACTTCCTGATCCATTTTATGTTGCCGATTTCAGATTGTACCAGGTGATAAGACCGAATCTGGAATTGGTAAAGAAAAGAGGTTATTCCATTTTAGCGCAAGAGTTTGAGCCTGCCATCGGAACCGAGGATAAGGCCATCACAGCAGTCAGGTTTTCGGAATATTTTATTGGAACCCAATTCCATCCTGAAGCCGATCCTGCTGGAATGTTAGTCCATTTCAGGGGAGCTAAGAAGCAACCCATTATGGATAATGTGGGAAAGTCAGCTTATGATAATATGTTGAATCACTTAGAAGATCCTGATAAAATAGCTAGAACAAGGAATACCGTAATTCCAAATTTCCTTAGGCTTGCGTCAAGTCAGTTGGTCCTTGCCTGATTATAATATTTAGCAAGTCTTTTTAAGAGCGATCATTAAGTTTATACGAGAGGGTTTGGTAGATGAGATCAGATTTTAGTCCTCAAACCTAATTCGAGGGATAATGACTTGGCCTGATCAAAGTTTGGACCAATTTGTTTGCTAAACAATTGTTGACCAAACGTAAGTTGGGTGTAAATGTTTACATTCTGATTAGCTTTCCAGTCCAAGCCTGCTGCCCCTTGCGCATACATCAGCGCCCGTCTCTTGTCAAATTTTGAGAATGCTTCCTTGAATCTACTCAGTTGGTATTGATCATCCTGCACATTACCAGAACCTCTGGCTCCAACGCTTCTATATTCTGCTTTCACATCGTATATCGCCTGAGCAATAATATTCGCATTAAACCCAACCTGGACATATGAATTCAATCGATTGATGCTGTTGGTGCCATACCGCAGGAATACAGGCAATTCAATAATATTGTATTCGATATTAGCAAAATTGTAGTTGTAATATTTTTCTCCAAAATATCTCCTGTTAGGAGCATAAGATCGATTGGCATATCCAAGGCCTGTTTCAAATCCCAGGTGTTCATGGATATAAGTTGCTTTAAACCCGGCGGCGTACCCTTTTGACTTAACTGTTTTGGCAGAAAACGGATTGGGATTTCCAATGTAAATCGTTTGAGCAGGAAGTTTAATCTCATTGTAGTCAGCCCTGGCATACATGCCTACTCTCCATTGGCCTTTTTCTATTGGTTTCTTTGAAAGATCAGGTACAGATAAAATGGCCCAATCATTAATGAGTATAGGATTATTCTTTTCTAAGAGAGCAGCTGGCATTTGTTTGGCAGTAGAAAGAGAAGCTAACGATAGGCTGCTTATTTCATCTTCTATTGTTCTTTCATTAGTAAACAAAAGCGCTTTAAAATCATTTGGATTTTGCAATAAACTAACTTCAATAGGCGTCCTGCCTTGAATTTTCCCTTGCAGGTTTATATTATTAAGAGAGCTACCAGTAAAATGAGTAATGGAATTAAATAGTTTTTCCATTTGCTGACTAGCAGAATTTTTCAGATTGATCCCATTTAATCCGGAAGAATGAATACCAGACCGAATATCACCTGTAGACATTGAACCTGAATTTAAATTTTGAGCTGAAAATTCATCATTAAATGTTGCATTGATTCCTGTGACAGCTGAAAAGTTTTCGCTATTCAAATCCTTGTTAAACCATTCAGATTTTGTAATCTGGAAGATAGTGACTACAAGAAATAAAAATAACAATGCTTCTACGACTTTAGCTCTATAATAATGCTTAAGATAAACTTCTTCAGCTTCAATGCGGGCAGCCAGGCGGGGCCAGGATGCAGCATCATATTTTCGTTTTACACTCTTTAGTGAATTAGAAACTTCTTTATCAAATCGGCTTGTGAGAATGGGTTCAGGAGTATTCTGAGATATTTTTTGCTCCAGTGCGTCCCAGGTTTCCGGGTTGTATTCAACTTTAAAATCTTTAAATGCCTTTTTTACCAAATCATCTGCAGATTTATCTTCGAATAAATCTTCTTCCCCTTTCTCAATGGCATTTAGCATAAACAAGTCCCAGGCCCGATGATCGTCGAGCTTAACCGGTTTATCCAGTTTATTTTTTATAATATCATCAAACTCACTGCTGTCCATGCACTTTTCCTTTACCTATCAATATTTCTTTCAGTTTAATTCTGGCTTTTACTAGATTAGATCTGGAAGTACTTTCGGTAATTCCAAGTTGATTTGCAATTTCCTTATGTGAAAAACCTTCCAATACATACAAATTGAATACAGAACGATAGGAGAAGGTCAATTGCTGTATAGCTTTGAGAATTTCTCCTTCGCCACATTGACTGACTGCGTCGACATCAGCTGCACTGATTGAAAAAGCTTTGTCAATATTTTCAGTTCGCCGCCTGTTTTCTTTCCGATAATAATCAATAGACGTATTAACCATGATACGTCTGATCCAGGCTGAAAGTGAAGTACCGGGTTGATATTTACTGATGTGTCTGAATACTTTGATGAAGCCTTCATGGAGGATATCCATAGCATCTTCATCTGTATTTGCATAACGAAGACATAGGCCCATCATAGTGCCGTAGTAATCTTCATACAATTTCTTCTGCGCCCAGCGTTCATTTTGAATGCAGGCATTGATGAAATCTTCTTCTGATTGATAAGGAATAGTTATATCCATGACCCTTGGATTTAGTAGACCCAAGTTATGATAAAACGGTCAAATTGCTGGACTTGCTGCTTTTTTTCTAAATATTTTAACCTTTCCCAGCTTCCTATCCAATTGTTTTCAAATTAGAATTTTTATTAATATGTTTGCGGCAGTATTTTACATTTTTGTATGGTCAAGAAAAAAAACCCACCTCTTATACCGGTACCACAGGGTGCCGAAGGAATTAAAATCACTTCTCTTTCCAATATGTATGAATCCTATTTTTTGGATTATGCATCGTATGTTATCCTGGAAAGAGCAGTACCTGCTATGGAGGATGGTCTAAAACCGGTACAGCGGAGAATATTACATTCCTTATATGAAATCGATGATGGCAGGTATAATAAAGTTGCCAATGTCATAGGACACACGATGCAGTATCATCCGCATGGTGATGCAGCTATCCGGGACGCTATGGTCAATCTTGGTCAAATGGAGCTCTTGATAGACACACAAGGGAACTGGGGTGATCCCCGTACAGGAGCATCTTCGGCGGCACCCAGGTATATTGAAGCCAGGCTGACCAAGTTCGCCCTGGAAGTAATGTTTAATCCTAAAACTACTTCATGGCTATTATCCTATGATGGCAGAAGAAAAGAACCCATTACACTTCCAGCTAAATTTCCGATTCTTTTGGCCCAGGGGGCTGAAGGCATTGCTGTAGGTCTGTCGACAAAGATTCTACCACATAATTTTAATGAAATCATTGATGCTGCTGTAAAATATCTCGAAGGAAAACGTTTCAAGCTTTATCCCGACTTTCAAACTTCCGGTAGCATCGATGTAAATGAATATAATGACGGGCAGCGAGGCGGAAGAATAAAAATCCGCGCTAAAATAGAAGCTATAGATAAAAAGAACCTGATCATTACCGAAATCCCCTTTGGTACAACAACAACTTCTTTAATAGAAAGTATACTTAAAGCCAATGAAAAGGGAAAAATTAAAATCAAAAAAATAACGGATAATACGGCAGCAGAAATTGAGATAGCCATTGAACTTCAGCCAGGTATTTCACCTGATGTCACTATCGACGCTTTATATGCATTTACGGATTGCCAACTCTCTGTCTCTCCGAATGCCTGTGTGATCATAAACAAAAAACCTCATTTTATCAGCGTCTCGGAAATACTTAAGACCACGGTAGATCATACAAAAGATCTGCTTAAATGGGAATTGGAAATTAAAAGGGATGAGCTCAACGAGTTCTGGCATCATGCAAATCTTGAGAAAATATTCATTGAAAACAGGATTTATCATGAAATAGAAGAATGTGAAAGTTGGGAAGAAGTGGTAGAGACGATTCATTCCGAACTGAAAAAATATGTGAGTACTCCATCAGACAATGTATCTGTCAAAGACAAAAGATTAAAACTTTATCGTGATATATCCGATGACGATGTTACCCGGTTGACGGAGATTAAAATCAAACGGATATCCAAATACAATACGTTCAAAGCCGATGAACAAATACGGGACACTGAAAAAAGTCTTGAACAAATCCATTTCGATCTAAATCATCTTATAGAATATACTATCGCCTGGTATGAACATCTGAAAAAGAAGTATGGTATCGGTAAAGACCGTAAAACAACCATTACTGAGTTTGAAAACATTCAAGCGCATACAGTAGTGGCTAACAACACCAAATTATACGTTGACGAAAAAGAAGGATTTATCGGATGGGGCCTGAAAAAGGATGAGTCCAGATTGGTTGGAGAATGCAGCGATATCGATGATATAGTGGCCTTTCGCAGAGATGGCAAAATGGTCGTACGTAAAATGGGCGATAAAATCTTTATGGGAAAAGATATCCGATATGTCAATGTATGGAAGAAGAATGAAGATCGCACGGTATTCAATGTAATATATGTCGACGGGGCTACAAGTAAATCATTTGCTAAGCGATTTCAAATTGGTGGTGTTACGAGGGATAAAGAATATCCGATAGCATCAGACCATAAGGACAGTAAACTCATTTATATAAGTGCAAATCCAAATGGAGAATCTGAACTGGTGAGTATCCAACTTTCCCAGGGCAGTACAGCACGGGTCAAACAATTTGATTTTGATTTTGCAACACTGGATATTCAAGGCAAAACTTCCAAAGGAATCACGGTGACTAAATATCCTGTAAAACGGGTAGACCTGATGGAAAAAGGCAAAAGTTCATTGGGTGCTCAGGCAATATGGCTGGATGAAGCCACAGGAAGACTCAACACAGAAACCAGAGGAAGATCCATTGGAGAATTTGATACCGGTGATCTGATCCTATCCCTGTGGAATGATGGTACCTATCAACTAAATAGTGTGGAGATGAGCCTGCGATTTAATATGGAAGAATTGATCTGGATCGGTAAGTTCAATGAACAGGAACCTATCGCGGCGGTTTATTATGAAGGGGAAAAAGGCTGGACTTTAGTAAAACGATTTTTAATAGAAACGAGGACCACAGGATCGAGATTTAAGTTTATAACCGAACATAAAGATTCACGGCTTTTATACGCACAATGCGGAATAGATCCGGTCATAGAGTATAGCTGGAAAGCAAAAAATCAGAAACATACCAAGGAGTTTCGCATCAATGAATTTATCGATGTCAAAGGTTGGAAAGCTTTAGGCAATAGACTCAGTGAATATAAATTGATTAATGTAAAATCAAAGGATGAGTCGGGCGGATCAAAACAAATTGAATTTGAAATAATTACCCGGTGAAATTGATACTATTATAAAGTATTCTCATCAGAGATTTATATCCAGTTGCACAGGGCAATGATCTGAATGAACGATATCCATCAGATGTTTGACATCTTTTACCAATGGCAACAAGGGATCCGTCACAGAATGGTAATCTATTCTCCATCCTTTATTCGAAGCGCGGGCATTAGATCGTACGTCCCACCAACTGTATTCAATCTTATCGGGATAGATATGCCGGTAGCTGTCATGTACACCGGATTGAAACCATTTAGATAACCAGGTCCTTTCTTCAGGACGGAAACCACTTGTTTTTTGATTTCCTTTTGGATTGTGTATGTCGATATCTGTGTGTGCAATATTATAATCACCCATGATGATCATTTTCTTATTTTTTGCCCTTAGGTTTTCCATCCAGGATAAGACTTCATCAAGGAATTTCATTTTGACTTCCTGCCTTACCTCCCCACTACTACCACTGGGAAAATACCAATTGACCAGGATCGTATCTCCTATCTCCATCAAAAGAGTTCTCCCCTCCATGTCATATGCAGGCATACCGCTACCGTAAATAATATTATCCGGTTTGATTTTAGTCAATATCCCTACTCCGCTATATCCTGGTTTTTCTGCTGGAAACCAATAAGAATCAAAACCAGCATAACTTATCGCGTCCAGATCAATCTGATTTTCTTTCGCTTTTATTTCCTGGAGGCAGATGATGTCTGCTTTACTTGAGTTAGCCCAGTCCAGGAGGCCTTTATTCATAGCAGCACGGATTCCATTGACATTATAAGTAATGATTCGCATAATAGGGATTAAAAGTACATACTTCCCTCATAAAATTTGAAAATTGAACAAGCTTCATCCTGCAAATAAAGACTGTAAAAAATAAAACTTATCGGTCGTTAGAATTACCAGATGAAAGGATAAAATTATTGATAGAAGCATCTCTTTCTATAAAATTCATACAAAAACTAAATAATGATTTTATTACCCTTATTATTTCTAAGGTATTACAGTCCCATAGCATAACATCGGTCCATTCTCTCCGACACCTCTTTCAATCTCACCCGGTCACCACCACTTACTTCAGCTGAACCCCATCCTTTATAACCGATTTCTTTAAGTGCTTTATTTACTGCAGCAAAGTTGGCATCGCCTTCTCCAAGTTCAGCATCAAACCCTTTCCAAACACCAAGATCATTAGCCATCTTGCGGCTATAGTCTTTTATATGAAGTTTAAGTATACGTTTACCCAAAACTTTGATCCACTGTTCCGGCCAGCCATATCGAACAATATTACCAATATCAAAATGCCAGCCAATCATCGGATGTTTGAATTCGTCAATGTAACGGGCAGCTTCTAACGGGGATAAAAGAAAATTATTCCATACATTTTCCACTGCAATCTTCACACCTGTCTTCTCTGCAAATGGTAGTAATTTTTTTATTTCAGCTTGTGATCGGGTATATGCATCGGCATAAGAAGTTTTATCGTTAACAACAGCAGGTACCAATAGAACAGAAGTACCACCATATTTTTTGCAATCCATTAATGAGGTCTTCATAGATTCCACACATTTGGCCCTGACCGCAGGATCCGGATCAGAAAGTGGAAACTTCCAATGCAATGAATTTACCACACCTGGCAGTTCTATACCGGTTTTGTCTCTGGCTTCCAGGATCTCCTTTTCAATGAGGGTATTTGGGCTATCCAATTCAATGCCATCAAATCCAAGGTCTTTAACCAATTTAAATTTATCCAACACGGATAAATCTTCCTTGATCATGCCATACATCAATGCCTTTTTAATAATTGGTTGATCAGCACCTTTTGAAAAAGGAGATGGTAAAGTAAGTGCCAATGATGTTAATGCACTATATTTTAAAAATGCTCTTCTATCATAGATTATCATAACCCAGGACTAAACAAACTTAGTAAATCCGGGTCTTGCAATCTCTTTGACCTTCCAATCCAGATCCCAGGAGTATGCATCATCAGGTGGGGTCAATACTTCCGTAGAATTAATAGCTTCAGTCCAGGTCAGATCTTTGCCTGTATAAGCGACCATCCTACCCCAGATAGCAAGCATGGTACTATTTGCGCTGCGGATACCATCATTGACTGGATCTCCTTTACGAATAGAGGCAAAAAACTCATCATGCTCTTCCTGGTACATATTGGGTTTGTCTTTATCCGAATGATCCTTTTCCCATTTCCAGGCCTTATTGCCTTTTATTTCGTGATGATTCCATACATTAATATCACATCGTCCTTTCGTACCTAATAATTCGATTCCGTAAGCACCTGAAGTTTCCTTTTGCTGACGGCTTTGATGAAACCCACGGCTACCATCAGCGTATTCATAGGTAATAGCGAAATGATCATAGATATTTCCAAATTCCGGTTCAATACGACTTTGTCTTCCGCCGCTTCCCGATGCTTTCACAGGCAAAACATCACCTTTAGCCCACGACATCAAGTCTAAACTATGGACCGCTTGTTCTACGATATGATCTCCAGACAACCAGGTATAATAAACCCAATTGCGTAATTCTTTTTTAAATTTTCCCCAACTAGGTTTTGTTTCTCTCCACCAACTCGCTCCCGTATTGTAGGTATTATACATGGACTGCACTTCACCGATATCACCATTGAGTATTCGCAGGTAAGTATCTTTTTTGGGAACATCATGTCTCCAGCAGAAACCGGACATAAAACCAAGTTTCTTTTCTTTTGCAATTTTCGCTATCTCGATCACTTTTCTTATACCAGCTGCATCCACAGCAACCGGTTTTTCAAAAAATACGTGCTTGCCTGCATTGATAACTGCTTCAAGATGTCCTGGCCTGAAACACGGCGGAGTAGCAAGGATGATCACATCCACATCACACTGCAAAACTTTTTTATAAGCATCAAACCCCAAAAATTTCTGATTATCAGGTACTTTTATTTTATCCGGCACTTCATCCAGCAATGCCTGGTATGCAGTGTCTAACCGATCTTCATAGACATCTGCCATAGCTGTAAGAAAAACGTTTTTATCCGCTTTGACAGCCTGAAGTGCAGCTCCACTTCCTCTGCCTCCGCAACCTATAATACCAATTTTGAGTGTATCTGCATTATAAAGATGTTTAGGAAAAGGGTTTGCCAATACATTAAATCCGATCGTACTTGCAGCTAATGTACCTCCTGAAATTTTAATAAAATCTCTACGTGAATTATTAGTTTTTTGATCTTTCATAACGGATGAGTTTCGTGGAATAAATAGAATGGTGAATGCTTTTAAGGTAAAATTATCAAGAAATGATTTATAAAATTAATTCAAATCCTCCATTTACAATGATCTAAATTTATGAAGTTTTATTCCACTCGTTATAATGCATATCAAATGAATATTAATACACCAAGGCTCGAAATAGTGGATCTTACTTTACAACATTCAGACTTCATATTAAAGCTATTGAATACACCTGACTGGTTGAAAAATATTGGAGACAAAAAGGTATACAATCTTGATCAGGCTGAAGCATTCATTCTAAACCTGATTCAAGATCCATTCCGGAATTATTGGCCGGTCCTGCTAAAAGAAAACAATACTCCGATAGGTGTGATTGCTCTGATCCAGCGGGATTATCTGCAATATCCTGATTTCGGATTTTCTCTTCTGCCGGATTATTATAAGAAAGGGTATGCCCTTGAAGCTGCGAAAGCAGTATTGGAAAATTTATTTAATCAGGACATCCATCAAATTCACGGTATTACTTTAATGGAAAATCAAAGTTCAATCCAGCTATTAAAAAAGTTAGGATTTGAACTTGAAAAAGAATTTCAAAAAGACAATGAATCTTTATACTTATTTACTTTAAAACGATAAATTCCCTGCCAGCTCATTCTTCATAATTCGTAATTGGTCATTCAAAAATTCGACATTGCTACTTACATTTCCTTATGCCTCTCCCAATAATTCTGATCATCTATGTCCTGGAGGATTGAAAGGTAATTTTCATAACGAATGGAATGAATCACATTCAATTCGACTGCCTTTTTTACCGCGCATCCGGGCTCATTGCGGTGAAGACAATCTCCAAATTTACATTCCTTAGCCAGGGTGAAAAACTCTTTGAAATTATGAGCAACATCCATAGTTTCCAGGTTATTAAATGAAAGAGACTTGATACCCGGTGTATCAATGATCATTCCTCCGCCATCCAACGTATGCATTTCTGCAAAAGTAGTCGTATGGGTTCCTTTCCCGCTATACTCAGATATTTCCGTTGTCCTCAAATCCAAACCAGGTTGAATCGAATTGATCAACGTAGATTTACCAACACCGCTCTGACCACCGATAAAAGTAATTTTATCTTTTAATAACGACCGCAAGTCTTCAATACCATCACCCGTGAAAGAAGATGCTTTGATCAAGCTATGACCTATACTTTCATAGATCGATTTATAGTCATTAAATGTTTCTATTTCACCTTCTTCATATAGATCGGATTTGTTGAAAATTATAGTGCAGGGAATATTTTGTGGTTCTGTCATCAATAAAAACCGGTCGATAAAACCTTGTTTTAAATTGGGTTCTATCAATGTCACAACTACAATAGCATGATCGACATTTGCGGCCAATAAATGAAGATGATGTTTTTGTCTTGGTGATTGCCGGGTTATATAATTTTTTCTTGGCAGGATATTTTTAATCAATCCTTCATGCTCTCCTTCCAATTCTATCTCTACTTCATCCCCGACTCCAACAGGATTCGTCAATACTTTGTCATCCAATCTGAATTTACCAACAATTCTACATTTAATGGTATCCGTTTCCGTTTTAACCTGGTACCAATTACCAGTCGATTTAATAACAGTCCCTTTAATGCGCATGTAAAACTATAATGATTTCACTACATGATGGCCATGTACCGCAACGCATATTTCCTCTATCAACCCGGGGTTATTTTCTACCGCATTTCCAATAACAATCATATCTGCCCCGGAATTCAGATTAGCCAGGGCTTTTTCAGGAGTACGAATACCACCTCCAACAATCACAGGGACCTGCACGCCGGATGACACCTTTTCAATCATATCCAATGAAACAGGACGGGTAGCTCCGCTGCCGGCTTCAAGATAAATTGTCTTTAACCCCAGCATTTCTCCTGCTACGGCAGTACATAAAGCAATATCACTTTTGCCAGAAGGTATAGGTTTAGTATTACTGATATAAGATACCGTAGTGTCTACGCCACCATCAATCAACATATAACCTGTGGATATTATTTCTAAAGAGCTTACTTTGAGGAAAGGTGCTGAAATCACGTGATGCCCTATTAACAAATCTGCATTCCTTCCGGAGATCAGAGATAAAAACAAAATAGCATCAGCTTTATAACTCAGCTGAAATGAATTGCCGGGAAATAATATCAATGGAATGTCACACGCTTCCCGGATGATATCCAGGCAATGATCCAACATATTATTCACGATTAAACTTCCACCAATCAGAAAATAATCTACTCCGCTATCAATGGATGATTTTAGGATTTTATCGAGATTGCCCAGTCTGACTTTATCTGGATCAATTAAAACAGCAAGTTTTTTATTACCTGCTTCTTTAGCTGACAATAAGGAAGGATAAACGGGTGATTTCAATTTCATGATGATATGATCATTCAAAGGTAGGGATTTCCTGTTCAATGGATTCTAACAGACGGGGATGGTGTGTGCGCGAATTTATGGAGTCGTATGAATGGTCCATTATATCTTTTGAAGTCAAATTACGCCGAACAATAAAAGTTAATTTAAGAATTGTGTATCATTTAAATATCCTTGCATAGTCAGTAATTGTCTTGCTGATTCTTCCATATTGGCCGGCACCAAAATGCGTACCTCTCCAAGGATCACATACATCGAGTCTTTTTGATTTAGTAGTTGTGCAGGAATTCCAGCCACATGAAGTACATCCTGCACTAAGATTCCTTCCAACTCAGAAACTGAACTCCAAATAATTTTCCATTTCATGTGTTCTGTATTACTCAAGTATCACAATATACAAATTGTGTTGCAAAATATGCTATGTGAAAGGCATCATTTGTACCTTGCGTAATAAATTTAAAAAGAAAACTCAGCCTTTCATGTCGTTAACAGTTTCACAATTATTTATCTATCCAATCAAATCTTTTGGAGGTATTTCCTTAACCCGATGCAATGTAGAACCCCGGGGCTTGCAATATGATCGCCGATGGATGCTTATAGACTCCAATGGCCGGTTTATAAGCCAAAGAGAAAATGCATTGCTTGCATTGTTCCGGATACAACTATTTGACGATAAATTAGAAGTACGCATATTCAACGATCCGATACATGAAATCACGATTCCTTTTTTCAATTCAATAGCACTTAGCTATCTACCAAGAATAAAAGTAACCATATGGGATGATGTCTGTGATGCTGTAGAATATCCCGCTACGATTAATCAATGGTTTAGCAAAATATTAGATCAGCCGTGTTCTTTGGTCTATATGCCTGATGAAAGTATCAGGCGGATTGATCCGGATTATGGAGTGCCTGGTGAAATCACTTCGTTAAGCGATGGTTTTCCGGTATTGCTTATTGGACAAGCATCTCTGGATGATTTAAACAAAAGATTAATAAATCCTATACCTATTCAACGATTCAGACCAAATATTGTTTTTGAAGGCGGATCTCCATATCAGGAAGACATGATTCATAATTTTTCTATTCACGATTGCAGAATGAAAGGCTCCAAATTATGTGCAAGATGTAATATCCCCACCATCGACCAGGAAACCGCCTTATCCAATCAGGAACCTACAGCCACTCTGGCAACATATAGGTTATTTGATAAAAAAATTCTATTTGGTCAAAATGTTATTATAAAATCGCTGGGGGAAATACACGTTGGGGATGAATTAATCATTGAAGGCGATTAACTGTAAAATATTGTCAGAAAATGTTTCAAATTCAATGACGGGCACATTGTTCATATAAATTTTTTAATCCGTCAGTACTTGATCGCCGAGCCCTTACCAAGTTTATGCATCATATAATTATAACCCTCAATTCCCTGCAAACCACCTGTGTGAATCCAAAGCAATGTATCATTCGGCTTGAAAAAATTCCGAAGAGATAATTGATACAAGCCATGGACAAGTTTTGCAGTATAAATCTGGTCTAATTTGATCCGGGTTACTTCGTAAAATGTGTACATGAAACGGATCAACTCTTCACTGACTTTTGCATAACCATTACCTGCAAATTCATCTATGAATACTAATTGATCCGAATGAAATTTCCGGTCTGAAATTGATATAATTTTATCCATGAGTACTTTATTCTTCATTGGAGATATCACTATTATTTTAGTTTTCCATCTTTTATCACATACTGCTCTTAAAATCCCTGCTGCCGTGGTCCCTGTGCCTGCTGATATTGCAATATAATCAGGTATCATTTTTTGATCTTCAATCTCATCGACTATTTCTTTTAGTCCTACAAATGCCAAAGGATGTTCGCCACCTTCATCCACGATTTCATGATCAGGATTTGACAGAAGAAGAGCTTTGATCTCAGAAGATTCTTGTTTTAATCTATATGCAGAACGTGAAACAAAATAAAGTCTCATATTCCTTGATCTTGCAAATTTTAGTGTAGGATTATCTTTATCGTCTTCACCTCTGATGATACCTATACTTTCAAGTCCAAGTAAATTGGCGTAAGCAGCTGTTGAATAAATATGATTACTAAATGGCCCGCCAAATGTAATAATCCCTTTTGCGCCGGATTTCATGATTGAGCTCATGACATACTTGAGCTTGCGGTATTTATTACCAGAAATTTCAGAATGGCTAAGATCATCCCGCAGAACATACGATTGACATCCAAAATTAAAATTGCATATTTCAATAGGTACAGGAAGGAACGGATTTATCATATATACACCTTATCACGTAGTAAGTACAATTGGAAGCTTGGATTAACTTGAAAAATTTAATGCCCCGGTTTATACATAGATAGCCGTGCTCAATACTGAATTACAATTCTATTTTTTCCATTCAAATGATTCCTGCATATGAATGAGATCTTTCTTGAGGAAATCTAAAGCAGGTTTTGTAGAGTCAGGATTCACCACAGCATTAAAGTACAAAGCTGCTCTGAAAAAATGTTTTACACTATCGGTGAGATAAAATTGATAAGGAGTAGCCACTGGCCCATCGATTTGAAAAGACATACCTTTTACTCCGTGTGCATTTTGTAATCTTGTCTCTTCGCGGTATTCTGCTTTAATATTATGTTTACCTAAAAGTTTGAATTCATCTTCAATATATTTATCATAGTTTTTTTCTTTAGAGATTGGGCCATAACTGCAATGAATAGACGCATTCAACCCAATGATCTGGATAGTAAACCAGCATGGATCAGATGGTTTATCGTCAAAAAATGATTTTTCCTGTTTTATAGTTCCATAGGTTGGAAATTCAAACTTAAGTGGGCAATAGTTTTCATCCACTACCCTACTTTCTCCTTTAGGAAACTCTATCCTGGGATATGCATGGGGTTTAGGAATGAGGGCACTATTCCTGCATGACCATACCAAAAGCAATATTACACCCAGCGAGAAGGTATTTAAACGACCAGGAATCATGAATAAATTAGAAAGGTAGGTCATCGTTTTCAGGACCCCCGGTATTATATTCGCTTCGGCTCACAGGTCCATTGTCAATTCCAGGTATGTGTTCACTATGACTTTTATATTCACTGTTGTTTTCCCTTTTCTCCAACGATCGGATTGTATTAGCCACTATTTCCGTAGAGTATCTATCCTGACCCTCTTTATCCTTCCATTTGCGATGAGTGATTTTACCTTCAATATATACAGTACTTCCTTTATGTAAATCCTTAGCAGCACGTTCTGCTAACTGTCTCCAGGCAACGATATCATGCCATTCTGTCTCTGTCTTCCACTCGCCAGTTTTATCGCGATAGTTTTCATTGGTAGCCAAAGAAAACTTGACTACAGCGGTTCCTCCTTCGAGATGCCTGATTTCAGGATCTCTGCCAAGGTTTCCAATTAAAGTTACTTTATTAATCATTTATGTTCTTTATTATAGAATTAAATCGAATTTGCCAAAGGTAAGAAGTAAAAAGAAATTGGAAGGCGGCAGCGAAAGGTTCAGAATTACTCTTTTCTTTCACTGCCATTAATCCTCCTCATTTCATTCAGTTAAATCATTGTAGCCATCCCATGATAAACGCGACACTATTTTGAATTACATAATTCTTGAATCATTAAAATTATGCCCGGCGCATTTCTTTTTGATTAGACTCCAGGTGAATTTCAAATTCATCAATTGTAATCTCCTGGAAGGTCCGGTATTTTAACCCCTTATCTGGCATTTCAAAATATCGCAGTTTGCCTTGCAGGCTGATTTTAGACCCTTTGTGCAGCATTTTTTCAACTTGATCTGCGGTGCGGCCCCAGGCCGTGATTCGATGCCATTGTGTAGTATTGATTCGTCTTCCTTCCTGGTTGAGAAATGACTCATGAACAGCAAGAAATAAGCTTGCTTTTCTGCTTCCATTCTCAAATAATTTGATCAGTGGTTCTTTGCCAAGTCTTCCAGTCAGGTTCACTTTATTAATGATCGTTCTCATATAATTGGATGTTCTCGTGTATGCTATTTCCCGGGAGCATTACTCAGGGTTATTATTCTTATCCGGTTTGTTGATTATTTCAAAATTCGATAAAATAATCTCTGTGGCATACTTTGTGGTACCATCCTTTGCCTGGTAGGACCGATTCGAGATTTTACCTTCTACAGATATTTTCTGACCCTTATGAAGTTGAGTCTCGATGTCTTTTGCAAGATCACCCCAAGCCACCAGTCTGTGCCATTGAGTATTATCAATTTTTTTACCGGTCGCGTTTACATATCCCTCATCTGTTGCAATAGTAAATGAAGCCATTTTAGAACCGCTTTCAAATTGTTTTACTGTTGGATCCTGACCCAGGTGACCCATTAATTGGACTTTGTTCGTTACGTGTGTCATAATAATAAAAATTTATTGGTTAAAAAATTGTTTACGATTTTACGATTGACAATTGACAATTTGACAATTGAATGAATCTGCTTACTAATTTACCTCCCCGTAGGTTAATTAGAAAGATAATCACCTAGTAAATAACCTTGATTCCTAATTCTTTTGTTCTTCTAAGTAATTCTTCTTTCATGATTACTACTATATGTTTCAGAAATGTTCGAGTTGCAACTTATCAATTCATCCATTTTCTATTGTGCAACCATTTGTACATTGTCAAATTGTACATTGTCAATCGTCAAATAGTGAATCGATGTCACAAAGATGTGGAGGTCGATAAACGACATTCGTATAATAATCAATTACTTCCGGTTGTAAGTGGTTGTAATCGTTTGAAATTGCTTTATGTAATGAAGGGAAAGGCTAATAAATAATTGGATATCTGCACTTTAAATCAGAGTAGCCGTTCCAATTTTCTTTATTTCATTGAACTAAAATTAAAACCAATATTGGTTAAATTTTACCCCACAATGGAATAAATAAGATATTTAACTAGAGGTATTTTCATACTAATGAGGATCCACTCCCGCCTGTATATCAGTTATTATAAAATTATATATCTCTTAATGTGCTTTACTATTTAATTCAGAAATTTATAATGAAGGAAATTTATTTATAACTTTTTTCCTTCGTAGTTGGAAAAGGTCGATCCACTATAAAATTAAAATATGGCTAATATAATTCCATACACATAGTCCTATTCAGATCCGTTTTAAGCGGAGTTAATCCTCCGGACACAAATTAGATAAGTGATCAAATAAGGTAAGAAATATCAGGTGCATATATCTAAGAATGTCAACCGAAGCCCTTGAACTAAAGGAATTTTTATTAGATAGCAAATTAAAGGCTGGCCAAGGAGGACCAGCCTCACTAAGAACTATAGGGCTTTGCCACCCAGAGACGATAAAATTGCAACCCGGGCACCACCACTTCCAAACGAAGCGATAGCTCTGACCTTTTGTCCTGGAGTGAAATTGGTCATACAGCCATCATTCGTATAGTCCATATAATTAGAAATAGGATCAAATCCATCGCTAGTACAGGTATTTCTTCCCATCGGGCAACCAAAAGCTGCAGATTTTTCAGCTGGGGTGTCAGCGACAAGATCTCCACCATTGGATTCATCACTAGAGCATCCTCCCTGGAAAGTATGGTATAAACCGAGCCAGTGACCAATCTCATGAGTGGCGGTAATGCCTAAATTATATGGAGCGGAAGAACCTTCTGGTAAAGAACTATACAAAATGACTACACCATCTTTGGTTGGTTGAGAACTCAGAGAACTGGGAAATGTAGCATACCCTAAAAGTCCACCGCTGAGGTTGCAAACCCAGATATTAAGATATTTTTTTGCATCCCATGCATTCAGACCTCCAGTAGTAGCAAATTTTACTTTATCATTGGAATTAAAGGAAGTTGCGGTCGTTTGTTTTCTTTCAATCCCAATAGTAGGGGTATTGGAAGGCGTACGTTTAGCCATTACAAATTTAAATTCAGAGGCATTATAGGTCGTATTAAGCACACTCAATTGTGAAGCAATCATGCTATCGCTAACATTTTGAGCTGCCGTATTATAAACTACATGAAAAATCACCGGTATGGTAATAATAGCTCTTGGAGAAAGAGTATTTTTAAATGCAGCAGTAAAATTGCGGATGTATGCTTCCATCTGTTCATGATTTGCCTTAAGCGATGGATCATTTTCCATCATGAAAGCAAGGTATTCATCGGTGGCACAATGCTGGAATGCCGCTCTTGAATCTGTTTCAGATATTGAGTTATTTGATTCACTATTGATGTCTTTATTACATGATAGAATTGTAAAAAAGATAATAGCGACAACTAAAATTTGTCGTTGAAATTTCATTTTATTTGGGTTTAAAAGGGTAATACTAAATTTAAATGCAGTCGGTCTTAAAAGATGGATCACTTTTCATCATAAAAGCCAGGTATTTATACGTGGCACAATGCTGGCATGCAACTCTTGAATCTGTTTCAGATATGAGTCAGTAGTTTCACTATTGATGTCTTTATTACATTAGATAATTGTAAAAAAGATAAATAGCGACAACTAAAATTTGTCGTTGAAATTTCATTTTATTGTGGTTTAAAAGGGTAATACTAAATTTAAATGCAGTCAGGCTTAAGAGTTGGATCACTTTTCATCATAAAAGCCAGGTATTTATCCGTGGCACAATGCTGGAATGCCACTATTGAATCTGTTTAAGCTATTGAGTTAGTAGATTTACTATTGATGTCTTTATTACATTAAATAATTGTAAAAAAGCCAATAGTAGCAACTATAAGCATTTGCTTTTGAAATTTCATCGTATTTGGGTTTGTAAGGGTAGTGTTTAAATAAGGGAATTTAAATTGAACTAACCTTGGTTTGGTAATTTGAAGCTGCAAAGTTGATATTGTTTATTTTATATTCTTAGATTTTAATCTCAACATATATTTATTTTCAACAAAATGCTATTAATATAAAATTAATATACCGTTGGGGAGGTTTACAAAAAAAATCATTAAAAGATCTATTTCTGCAATGGAAAGTATACGATCGTCTTTCTTGAAATGTTAAAAAAAGGAAGGTAAGATTGCTTATTTTACATTCATAATGCCTGGTAAGTGAAGGAAGATCCAATATCAAGTCAATATTGGTATTGTGCTGAGTACAAAATTTGAAATCATAAAGTAATAGTCCAACAAAATAATATTATACCAAAGTCTAATTTAACCATGAAAAAAATACTGTTTATCTTCATTGTGTTTAAGTTAATAACACTAGGGTGTACAACAAAAAATCAAACCGCAGTCAACGAACATGCAGACGAAACATTTTCTAAATTGGAGTCTTCCTTTTTAGATGCATACTGGAAGGAGTATCCATCTGGTTCAATCTTTAATGGGTATGGTCAATATTATGACCGCTTAATAATTCCTGACAGTATTTGTTATATCCAACGTATTATTTTTTCTAAACAATGGATTGATTCGTTAAACAAGTTGAATTTTAATGCTCTCGAAAACAACAATAAAATAAGTTTCAATATTATTAAAAATCAATTGAATAGTGATATCTGGTATACTTCCATTTTAAAACCACAGGAATGGGATGCCACCAATTTCAATCTGGCAGGCGAATGCGATTATATCATTAATCAACCCTATGCACCATTAGACGAAAGACTCAAAATTCTTTCAAAACATTTGGAGCATGCGGATGATTATTTTAAGGCGGCAATAGTAATTCTCCGTAATCCTACAAAAGAACATCTTGATCTTTCCATTCTCCAAAATCAGGGGGGCTTATCGGTATTCGGGGCATCGTTGACAGATTCTATAACATCATCTTCTTTAACCGCTTCAGAGAAAGAAGCTCTGCAGCAAAATATTAACAAGACTACAAAAGCCATACATGAATTTGTGACAGCTTTAAAAGCTATTGCAGCTGATAAAAATCATGTATTTCGAGATTTCAGGATCGGAAAAGAATTATATGATGAAAAATTTAAATATGATCTGGCCATAGACATTACTCCAGAACAGCTATTTGAAAAAGCAAAAGCAGATAAACTGATGTATACCCAACAAATGTATACTACTGCGAATGCATTATGGCCCAGGTATAATTCTACCATACCGAAACCAAAAGATAGCTTGCAAATGATTCAGAAAGTATTGGATAAAATCCAACTTCAACATGCTACTCCATTAGGTTTCTTCGACTCGCTGACAAAACAAGTATATCAATTGAAAAAATTTATTGTGGAGAAAAACTTATTTGATTTTGATACCGCTTCCCCTCCGGTTAAAGTGCGCATCATGCCTGAGTATGCAAGAGGATTTACTATCGCCAGTGCAGAATTTACTCCGCCGTATCAAAAAAGCGGTACCACTTATTATAATATCGATGATCTAACCCTTTTTCCTCCGGAAAAAGCGGAAAGTGCATTAAGGGAAATCAATAATTATTCCTCCCAGTTGCTTTCCATTCACGAAGCTATTCCCGGTCACTGCCTTCAGGGAATCTATAACAACAAAAAATCTCCTGATGTCATTCGTTCTGTTTTTCAAAATGGGGCCATGATTGAAGGTTGGGCTGTATATACGGAAGGTATGATGCTTGACAATGGATGGGGAAGCCATTCCCCTGAAATGGACCTGGTGCATGGTAAATTAAAACTTCGTGAATTAGCCAATGTAATTATCGATTACGAGCTTCAATGTTTAAATGCATCGAAAGAGAATTTAATTAATCTAATGGTAAAGGAATGTTTTCAGACCAATGCACAAGCTGAAGAAAAGTATCACCGGGCTACGGTCTCCCAGGTTCAACTCTGTTCTTATTACGCCGGAGCTACTGCCATCCAATCCCTTCGGGATGACTATCAAAAGAAAATGGGAAACAGCTATCAGCTGAAGGAATTTCATGAAAAGTTTTTGAGTTATGGAAGTTCTCCGGTTAAATATATCCGGGAGGAAATGATGAAGTAATAAGAATTAAAATATTAAATATTGGCTTCCAGAAATCAACAAGTAGGTGCAGAAACATTCAGGCAAATAGCACTATCGTTTCCACATACCACGGAAGAACCGCATGTTCATCTGGCTTCATTTAGAGTCGAGCAAAGGAAATTTGCTACACTTGACGAAGAAAAAAACCGTGGTTGTTTATTGCTGAATCTACCCGACCAGGCTGTTTTTTGTGACTTTGACAAGTCGATCATTTACCCGGTTCCAAATAAATTTGGCAATGAGGGCTTCACCTATTTTGAATTGTCAAAAGTTCCCAAAAGCCTTCTATACAATGCGATGGAATTAGCATACAATAGAATACTTGATAAAATTGCTACTGCAAAAGCTAAAAGAAAAAGAAATAAATAGAAATATACTTGAACATTAGCCTTTTATAATTCTTATTACCGGAAACAATGGAACCCACATCAATACTATTTATGACATTCTATACTTAACTTTATTTTACTCTTTCATATATTTAAACCTTAAAATTTAACATCAAGTGCTCATTGAAATAATTAATCAGAATTTAAGTTTAACCATTCATGGTTTTTCAGGCCCCGCCTTAAATAAAGACTACACCGGAACGGCATTTAAACTAATGGATAAAATGTGGCAGACTATAAAGTCAAAAGGTTTAAAACACAAAGGGCTTAATATCTGGGTTTATGAACCCAATGAAATGGTATTTGCTGGCGTGGAACTTGAAGATCCATCTATTCAAGATACGGGTATGGAAATAAAAAATATTAATCTGACCAAATATGCAAGGCATAAACATGTGGGTCCATATCATCTGATAAAACAAGTTGGCCAATCAATGATAAACGATTTAAAAAGTAAAGGACTGGAGATCACAGACCCATACATCGAAATATATGGTCACTGGACGAATGATGAAACTAAATTGGAGACCGAGCTGTTGATGGCTGTTAAATAAGCAAACCGGGATTCATTACAATAGACTAATATTTTTTTAAATCACTATAAGTAAATAACTGAGTGAATCCATTTCACGCCGATTACATTTACAGTCTGAAGTACCTTCCAAATAATTTATGTCTCAAATTTGTAAAGATATTTGTATTAGAAAAAGTTAACTCATGGAACAAATAAAATGGTTTGAACGAACCTTCAATTTTGAATCAACTGAAAATATTTTCCCTTCTATTCTTGAGCGTTTGATTGGAACTCCGGCAAGGTTGGAAGAAAAATTACAATCATTAAATTCCTCCATTCTAAATGAAAAGATTGAAGGCGCCTGGTCTGTCAAAGAACATGCAGGTCATCTCTCTGATCTCGAACCACTCTGGCAAGGACGATTGGAAGATATCATAGTGGGAAATGAAGAGCTGCGACTTGCGGATCTTCAAAACAATAAAACTAACAATGCTAATCATAATGACAAATCAATACATGAACTGCTTCAAACCTTCAGGACTATTCGTCTTGAGACACTACATTTACTCGATGGAATTCATGAGTCCGTTATATTTAAATCCGCATTACACCCAAGGTTAAAAACACCAATGAGGACTATAGATTTGTTTTCATTTGTCGCTGATCATGATGATCATCACCTGGCATCTATGACGGCTATAATAAAAGAGTTAAATACAAAATAGAATTGCGGTCGACAAACCTAACTGGTTTTATTCCCATGCCACCCATTTATTCTATTAAAGCCTTACATTCTCTATCTAACAAATAATCAGGTCAAACCAGTAAGGTTTTATCCCTTTATAAATTTTA
>JBDTUE010000034.1:0-25656 GCA_040007895.1 Saprospiraceae bacterium
TTAAAATTGAATTACCCATCATCGAAGAAACCTATGTCATTTATTATATACAATGTTGTAGAAATCGAACGATTCTCAACATCCCCAATCCGGGAAATACAGGTGCTACTTTTTTTATAGAAATTTCAAACGAAGCCCAGGCTTCCTGCAATAATAGCCCAAGGTTTAAGACTTTTCCTCCTATTGTAATTTGTGCTGATTTTCCTCTGAATTTTGACCATAGTGCAACGGATGCAGAAGGAGATTCACTGGTTTATGAATTTTGTCCTTTATTAGCCGGCGGTGGAGCCGGTGGCGGTGGAGGATTTCCAGGTGGCCCTGCAGGTTGCGACAGTCCTACCCCGGAACCCAGAGCCTGTCCCCCTCCTTTTAACACCTTAAGTTCTGTTTCAGGGTTCTCGTATATCGACCCTTTAGGCAGTGGAGTTATTGCTTTGGATAGAACTACAGGATTACTCACGGGACATCCAAGAGAATTAGGTCAATATGTGGTTGGTATTTGTGTAAAAGAATATCGCGGCGGAAAACTGATAGGATCTATCCATCGGGATTTCCAGTTCAATGTGACTATTTGCGAACAAGCTGTTCATGCCAAAATTAAAGCAGATAGCATCAACGGTAAGGAGTTTTTAATCAATTACTGCGGGGACAATGAGATATCCTTTACCAATGAAAGCTTCAGCACTGAGTATATAAGCAATTATTACTGGGAGTTTAAACCGAAGAATAATCCAAACACCACAGAAATACTAAC
Organism: Saprospiraceae bacterium; assembly: GCA_040007895.1. Classification (GTDB taxonomy): domain Bacteria; phylum Bacteroidota; class Bacteroidia; order Chitinophagales; family Saprospiraceae; genus JADJLQ01. The sequence continues at coordinate 755 of JBDTUE010000034.1, forward strand.
GAGCATTGACAGGAATGCGAAGATTTCGTTTGATAAACCAGGTCTTTATGAAGGAGTAATGATCGTCAATAGAAACGCCATCGTGTGCAATGATACTGCCTTTATAAAACTAAATATTATCCCGGCTGATATCAAAGCTGACTTTACATTTGAATACGACAAATGCTCGACCTTACCGATAAAGTTTAATGATTTATCATTCGGTAAGATCACGCCGATCAAAACATATTTATGGGAATTTGGAAATACAAGTGTATCCACTGTAAAGAGTCCATCTTATTTATATGAAAAGCCCGGTGAATACGCTATTAAACTCACGGTGACAGATGGTAAACTATGTAAGTCCACTAAAACTAAAAACTTATCTTATTTTCCGTCCCCGGCATTGCTGGATATATTACCCGATAAATTCAGGGCCTGTGTCCCGGCCAATATTTTCTTTAATAACCTTTCCATTCCCATTGATTCTTCTTATGAAGTCTTGTGGGATTTTGGTGACGGAAGCACTGCTAAAAGTATTAATGCTAATCATGTATACACTGTACCCGGTTTATATACCATTAAACTTTCTTTGAAAGCCCCGAGTGGTTGTATTACATCCGAATCATTTCCAAATTTTGTAAGGATCCAGGCAGGTCCCGATGCAGAATTTGATTTTACTCCTGAGGATCCAACCAGCAGAAATCCTACAGTACAATTTTCTAATCAAAGTAGTTCGGCGATTGAATACACCTGGGATTTTGGAGATAATGCTACGTCTTCAATGAAAAATCCTGTGCACGCTTACAGGGATACGGGGTATTACCAGGTTAGATTAACTGCAAAACATGAAAATGGATGTACCGATACGGTTTCCCAAATTCTAAGAGTAGGCTTATATATCACCTATTTTTTACCGAATGCATTTACACCAAACAATGATGGGGTCAATGATATTTATGCTGGTGCCGGAGCCTTTATTGGCATGCAGGATTTTGAGATGAATATTTTTAACCGGTGGGGAGAACTAATATTTTCTTCTAAAGACCCGTCAGATGGTTGGAATGGAAAAAAATCAAATATTGGACCTGTAGAACCCAACGGTGTCTACGTTTGTGTCGTTAAGTATAAAAATGATCATGGCGAGGCCATGGAGGTCAAAGGATTTGCTACCCTTATTCGATAATAGTCCTGATCTTTGCAACCGGAAAAATTAAATGAGGTCCAGACAAAAACGATTTATAAATTCATCCTGGTTAAGAACATTAATATGTATCCTTTTAACTATACCTGTATCTATAAGTTACAGCAGGCACATTATTGGCAGTGATTTTTATTATGAATGTAAAGGAGCAGGACGTGCTACAAATACAAAAACATATGAATTAAGCCTGACCATTTACAGAGATTGCAGTAATCCCGCCGGATCTGGTTATGATCCTGATGCTTCTTTTGGAATATACAGGTTTAATGGTACACGCTATATCTACGTAACTCAGTTTATCATTAACCACGGAAGTATTTCTAAAATCAAACCGGATAATAATCCCTGTTTGATTATACCACCGAATGTATGCGTGGAAGAATCTAATTATTCATTCGCAGTGGATCTGCCAGTAATCGATGAGACTTACGTGATCTATTATATGCGCTGTTGTCGTAACAATACGATTATCAATCTTATTGCTCCTAATAATACGGGAGCAACTTTTTTTATTGAGATCACCCCCGAAGCTCAAAAGACCTGTAATAATAGTCCACGGTTTAAATTTTTTCCTCCCATTGTTATTTGTGCGGATTTCCCATTTGAAGTGGATCAGGGTGCAGCTGATAATGAATCCGACTCCTTGATTTATGAATTTTGCACTCCGTATGCCGGAGGAGGCAATGGTGCAGGTGATCCTACGGGACAAGGTGTGGGATGTGGTGCAGTCAGACCTAACCCACAAATCTGCGCACCTCCTTTTCAATTTGTCGACTTTGCTCCTCCGTTCAATACAGAAGAACCGATGGGAAAAGGAGTACTCATATTGGACCGGTTTACGGGTAAATTATCAGGTCGTCCTACAGATCTTGGACAGTATGTTGTAGGGATCTGTGTAAAAGAATTCAGAAACGGGATACTTATCGGATCTATTCACCGGGATTTTCAATTTAATATTGGAATATGTGAACAAACTGTTTCAGCCAAAATCCAGTCCGATACATCTATTGGAAAAAGGTTTACTGTCAATTATTGCGGGGATCGTATGGTACCTTTTATCAACGAATCTGAACGCAAAGAATATATCCGGACCTATGACTGGGAATTTAAATCTAAAAGCAAACCCAATAATCCATTAATCACCAATACCGACAGGGATGCAACTATCTTATTTCCTGAGCCCGGGGAGTATACAGGCTTGATGATAGTTAATAAGAATGCTATCATCTGTAGTGATACGGCATATGTGGATTTAAATATCATACCCTCTGACATTAAAGCGGATTTTGACTTTACCTATGATAAATGTTCCAGTTTACCGGTACAGTTTAAAGATAAATCGTTTGGTGTGCAGACACCTATAAAAACCTGGAAATGGGACTTTATGGATGGAGAAATCGGCAGTGGTAAAAACTCAAACCATCTTTTTAAAAAGCCTGGTAACTATCCTGTTAAATTAATAGTAACAGACGGCAAAATCTGCAAGTCAGAAATAGTGAAAAACCTGGTCTATTTCCCGGCTCCGGAAGTATTGGATGTCTTACCTGATAAATTCAGGGCATGTGTGCCGGCAAATATTCATTTTCAAAATCTTTCTTTGCCCCTGGATACCTCGTACCAGGTTGATTGGGATTTTGGAGATGGTACACATAGTGCCGGACTTCACGCTGATCATACGTATGACAAACCCGGATCCTATTCAATAGCAATTTCTATAAAAGCTCCCAGTGGTTGTGTTTCGAAGGAAACTTTTCCTGCGTTTGTAAAGGTGCAGGAGGGTCCGGATGCTGATTTTACATATAATCCTGAAATAATTACGACTTTAAAATCAGTAGTTAACTTTTCAAACCAGTCCAAAGGTGCTATTTCTTATTCATGGAATTTTGGTGACAATTCAGTTTCCGCTATTACTAATCCGATACATCATTACACCGACACCGGCAAATTTAATATTGTCTTGGTAGCCCTACATGAGAATGGATGTATTGATACTGCTTCTAAAACCCTCGAGGTCCTTTTAAACATTAGTTATTTTCTACCTAATGCATTCTCCCCTAATAATGATGGGGTCAATGATATTTACGTAGGGAATGGGGCCATACTGGGAATGCAGGATTTTAAAATGAGTATTTATAATCGGTGGGGTGAGGTTGTCTTTTTGTCTGAAGACCCATTTGGTGGATGGAACGGAAGGAAACAGAATAATGGTCCCGTGGAGCCAAACGGGGTTTATATATGTGTCGTACAATATAAAACCGATAAAGGGGAATCAAGAGAAGTAAAGTCCTTTGCCACCCTGGTAAGATAGTTATTATCAACAAGATACATTTTGTTCTATTTGCTTTAAACAGGTTGGTTATCAACAGATTGAACTTGTTTTAAACTGCATGCTAAGTCATTCTGTTTTATAATCCTTCTGCTTTTACAATATAATTTCAATAATTAGAAATTATATTATATTTTTGCGGCCTAAAATTTAGAAAATGGACCCGATTCAATATATCCAGCAACAACTACTGACTATCCGCTCCACAGTGGAGGTAAAACCAGGTGATAATGTGAATATTAGTTACAAGATCATTGAAGGAGATAAAGAGCGGATTCAGAATTTTAAAGGCGACGTAATAAAGATCTCTGGTCATGGATTGACTAAAACGATTTGCGTACGAAAAATATCCAACGGTGTAGGCGTTGAAAGAATATTCCCTTTTAATTCACCAAGTATTGTAGAAATTGCTTTGTTGAAAAAAGGTAAAGTGCGAAGGGCAAAATTGTATTATTTAAGAGCTCTTTCTGGTAAAAAAGCCAGGATCAAAGAGAAGATGAGAGCTACAGTCACAGAAAGCCCCGCTCAAGCCTGATTATAGTTTCCCTTATTACTATTATTTATAAATCTGAACTGATCTGATTTAGATCCTTTATATTATTTATTTACTGAAAATTTCCTTGATGCAAGGTATTGACCTGAATTCAATGTCAGGATATACAATCCATTTTGCAAATCAAAGATTGGTATTTGAATATGATTCTGGTATTGGGATGAAATTTTCAATTGTTTTATGATTCTACCGTTAAGATCAGAAATTTTAATCGTTGTCGATTTGGCAAGATTCGAACCAGGAACCTGAGCCCACTCCAGATTGATTTGAGATGGCGTGGCTGGGTTAGGATATAATTTGATAGTACTAAGCCATGATTCGTCCCGTGTGCCTGTAATCACGCAAAATGGCCCCTGCTTTACCTTGTCAATCAAAATGGTATTTGCTGACAGGTTAAAACAATCATCCGAAAATGGAAGATCTGTCCTGAAGAAGTTTCCGACCCTGATCAATAATCTTCCAGTATAGATAATTGAATATAATTTTAAGATACCTGCACTATCCTGTTCAAACTGAAGCTTATTGGTTTCTAATACCTTAGTAACGATATTGTTTTCTACACCTAAAAAGGCTGTTTTAAATCCAAGTGTATCGGTGGATGATACCGTAATGGTATCTCTTAAAGAATCACCTACGCATAAAGTAACCACAGAATCTTTTAATGAGCTGACAATCCTCTGAGTCGGAGGGACTAGTTTTCTAACCCGGACATAATTATCACTCAGATCATAACAACCCGTAGAAAATGCGGTTTGGAATACATCTCTGTTAAGTACTGCATTAAAGACTCCTTTGTAAGCTACGCCATACACTCTGCAAGAGGTATTAATGGTAGCAGCTCCAAAATCTATTTGATCACTTGAACTATATGCAATAATTAAATTTTGATCCGTCGTCAATACATACCGGTATCCAAGAGCTTTTGCATCCATTGGTATCATTTTTATAATATCAGCATCTAAATTAGCCGGACAGGTAAACACATTGGTGGAGCCTTCTGAGGAAGTAAGTACACCTCCATTAATCTGGCCTATTACTACTTCAATCCGGTTACCACTAAAAGAAAAACAATCATCTGAAAAGACAGTAAAATTCAGAATAGAGCCTTTGGTTGCAACTAAATTCCCCACATACGAAACTCCGTAAATATAATATTGCCCTAAGGGAATCGAATCAAAACTATACGTAAAGTTGGGCGTGATATCAATGATTTTAAACGCAGTGTCAACTATTACAAACACATAAGGATCTGAAGATACATCCACGTTCCTCATTTGAATAATTCGTTTACCCGGATCGGAAGGACAAAAAAGCTCACTATTACTTCCATCTGGTAGCCTTACTCCCCCACCTCTCGGCTGTTCATTGATTACCCGTATAAAATTCTCAGACACGCTAAAACAACCATCGGAGAAGGGAGAAACAAAAATATTAGTGCCTTTACTTATGATTCTTTTGCCGGCATATGCTATACCATAAATCCTAAATGATTGAAACACATAACCCTTAAAACTGATGGTATCTGAAGAAATGAAGTCCACTAAACTCCCGGCATCTGTAGTAAGTACATACTGGTAAGGTGATTCACTGCTGTTTTTACGATCAAAGAAAATATTCCTGGTGCCATCATTTACCGGACAGGTATAATAAGAAGTCGCACCTCCTTTTAGACTTATGGTACCTCCTTTAATGGTCCCCTTCCCTATCTTTATAAAATTAGAAGTCAACTCAAAACAATCGGTGCTCATTTTTGAAGTTAATAATGAGTCCGTCGTGGCAAGTAATATTCCGGAATATGATAGTCCATATGCTCTGTCAACTCCAAATGGGGTTCCTTCAAAATCGAATGAAGAACCTGGATTGGTGATTCCAATTATTTTATTTTTATCATTTACTATCAGGATCGAATAATGAGAGTTGGATTGACCTGTTACATTAAATGAAAGCAGATCCGGAAGACGATCCCCTGGGCATGCAAATAACAAGCTATCTCCGGTCACCGATACAATCTTACCTGCTTTGGGAATTGATAAAACAATCCTTATTGACCCGGTAACCCAGGCCGAACAATCAGTACTATAAGTTTTTAAAGTATCTCTTATAGTATCACCGACGGCAATCTGAAGTCTGCCAGAATATTTTATTGCACGCAAGCTGTAGGTTCCAACAGGGGCTGAATTGACATTTATAGAAGTACCATTTGAAATAATTCTGACGACGTCAGAGTCATCAATTAAAATCATGGAAGTAAATGGTGATTCATCTCCTCTCAACCGTACAAAAAACAAATCCTCCTTATCATCCTGTGGACAAAATGTTGTCTCTTGAGTCAATGCCTCAATAGTTCCTCCTGTAATTTCTCTCATATTAACTCTAACAGGTCTGGGACCTACAGAAAAACATCCATTGGATAAGATCGAATTATTTATGTTGCTGGAGTTAGGAGAAATAGTCAAGCCTCCCGTAAAATAAAGGTTATAAACAAGATAATCGTTCATCGGTAGGAAGTCAACCAAAAAATTTGTTCCTTTAAAAAAATCAACGATCAGTCCATTAAAAGTAGTAACTAAAAAAAGTTGGTTTGATGTAATTCTCGAAGGTGCAGTAAAAAACAAAGTATCTACCTTCATATTATTAAAACATATCGTTGTATCTCTGCTTCCATTACTCAGCGTAGCATCTTCCGCAGAGGGAATATCTCTGATCACCCTGATCACATTTTCTGATAATCTGGCACATCCCTTAACAGGCATAATTGTAGTAACATCCTGACCGACAGCAAACACAATTGAATCTGAATATGAAATCCCCCATACTCTGAAAATCATTGGATTTATTCCATCAAAATTCCTGCTTCCATCCTTTTGAACAGACAGGATATTATCTGATCCATCAGCAAAGACATATGCATATTTAAGATTAGAAGTATCATTTGTAGAAAAAGAAAATACATCAGGTTTGTTGTCTCCCGCACAGGCATATAAAGGTTCTGACCCACCTGGAGTTAAGATATTATGCGGTGAACACTGACTAAAAGCTTTAATGCTGCACAATAAAAAGATCAAGCATTTCATCATCAAAATGAATGATTTAACACCAAGCGGATGGCAAGAGTCTTTTGCATTCATAGTACACTTAAATTATTTTATATCAATCATTTATAATATGATTAACGAAAATCAATGCATAAATTATACCATTTTTTTGAAAAAAAAACCCCGAGATCAAAAATCTCAGGGTTCGAAACATCAAAAGGCAAATAAATGATGATTAATTCTTTACTTAATAATTATGATTTTAAGATTACCAAATATATAACCATTTTTGAACATTATGAAATACAATCCTGATGTTAAATCTGATGTATTTATTGCAATTTCCTCATTATCAATATTTTGATTGTCCAAAATTATTTTTTTGCTCGCTTTGCCAGAGGCCGTCATGAGGGTTAAAACGGGATTTCCAGACTTTAGGTATTTAGCAGGAATTCTCACTTTAATAAGATTCCTGGCAGGATTTGGGCTGGCAGTCATAATTATATTATTTTCTTCATTTCCGATTATATTTTTACATGTATTACCCACATTTGATTTATTGATAGTCACGTAATTATCTGAAATATCAAAACAACCGGTTGAAAGGATGGCCTTTGTGATGTCATCGTTTTTTGACACGATTAAAAAACCTCCATATGCGATTCCATACACTCTGCAAACTCCAACATCCGATCCATTAAAGTCATGAAGCTCATTTTCTTCAATAATACTCTGTATCCTGTTTGAAGTATCCGTAAGAATATATGCATACTTCAATTGACCAGTCACTGTATGTTTGAATCTTAAGGTATCACGACCAAGATCTTCAACACATATAGTAATTAAAGAATCCCCATTTGCCAGGCTTATTTTACCTCCATCCGCTGGAGATTTGAAAATTTGGATTGAATTAGTTGAAACATCAAAACATTCCGTTGCTAAATCAGGAGATTTTATGTTTTTATTTCCAAACCGGATTTCACCAGAATAAGAGACACCATAAATCTTACATAACCCAAGAGGAAAAGTATCCAGATCAATATTGGGTTCGGCAGTGAACGCCAGAATGCTATCTTTTTGGTTGGTAATGAAAAATCCATAAGGCAAAGGAGAAGCCCCTTCCCCACTCACCGAAATAATATCGGATTGACCATCTCCGGGACACAGGTAAATGTCTGAATAACCCGAATTAGCAGAAACAGTTCCCGCAATTGGATTAAAGTTTTCCAACCTAATCGAGTTGGATGAAACCCCATAACAACTGTCTACTAGCTTTTTTGAAGAAAGTTTATCACCTGCTTTTCCAAGAAAATTTCCTTTAAATGCAATCCCTAAAACATCGGTAGAACCAGCCGGAATCATACTGCGAAGTACCACACCAGTACTTGAAATAAACTTTATTGTATCATCTTGAATGCCTATATAAATGTATTTAGAACCGTTGGTCGAACCATTAACGCTAAATCGAAGTGTGTCTGCAATGTTTGATGTAAGGCAATATTGGATAATATCCTTATTCTTATTTGACCTTATTATTCCGCCCCTGATCTCATCCGTAGATATTGCTACATAATTAGTACTTATCGAAAAGCAACCACTTGAAAAAGACACTGTAGTAATGTCATCTCCTTGCTTCGCCGTGATGGAACCCTGGTAAGACATTCCATAAATCCTGGCTACCGGACCTGGGAAAAACTCAAGATTAGAACTAGGGACTACAACGCCAAGTATTAAATTGTCTTTATCCGTAGCAATGTACAGGTAGGATAACGGCGAGGATGAATTAGTCTGAAGCGGCAGGTTATCTGGTAAACCATCTTTATAACACAGAAGATAGGTACTGTCTCCGTTCAATAATGAAACTCTGCCTCCTATTGCCTGATCTTTGATCAACGTAAGATGATTTAATGACAAATCAGAGCATCCGGTTGAACTATTCAACTTTTTAATATAATCGCCGGGTTTTAAATTCAATTCTCCCGAATAAGCAAGTCCCCAAATCTTACAAATACCAGTTAACGATTTTTTTAAATCAACCGTATCGCCGGATAATACCCGGATGAGTGTATCCTCAGCCGTAGAAAGCATGTAAACAAACTTAAAAGCATGACTTAACTCGGATTTAAATTTTAGGGATGATAAGTCCTGATCCGGACAGATCACAAGACTATCCTTCCCGTTTTCAAATTTTATATTACCTGCTTTTACTTCTGTTTTATAAATAAGCAAGGGCATCACCGAGATAGAGGAACATTCTGTAGACAATGTAGTGGTGAAAATAGATTGGCCTGGTTGAATACTCGGACTTCCGGTATACACTATTCCATAAATCTCATATGTATTCTTATTAAAACTATTCAAATCCAGTTCATTGGTAGCAAATGATTGAAGGATTAAACCTGTACTATCTGTCAAGAGGAAAATGGAATTTAAACCCGTTGGTCCTTTAAAATTAAATTTAATCTTATTGGAAACAGAATCGCTATTGCAGATAAGTTTTTCAGTAGTTTGATCATCAAAAATCAATGATGGTACAGGTGGAAGTTGCCTGTATACGATGACATGATTAGTAGATAAGCCAATGCACAGGTTAGATATTCTGGCAGTTTTGAGTGGCTGGCCGATCACGTTATTGATGGGAGGTTTATAGGACGCCCCATATACATGATATTCAGCATCATTCAATCCGATAAAATTCACTTTACTGGTAAAGGATATCCTCCGAATAGTATCCAGGCGATCTGTAACTATATACAAAGCAGGAGTATTTGCAGTAAAAGATTTAAATGATACGATATTATTATGAAGCCCCTCACAGGAATAAACAATGGTATCACCTGAAAATGCATGTACTTTCAATCCGGTGATGCATTGTGACCTAAGTTCTGTCATACAATGAAATATTAATATGACAGTTACAATCTTCCGTAATACATTCATGGCAATCTATTTATTGTTTTAAAATAAATCTTAAGGGAACAACAGGATAGCTCTTATTCCATCAAATTTTTACAAAATAAACCCTGTCCGGACATCTATTTAGTTAACGGACTAACATATTATATTTACTCATGTATACTTATCATGTACTGATTTGAATCGATATTTAAACAATCCTCATGGTCAATAAGAGAATAAATACCTGTACTCATTTAAAATAAAAATCTCTGCTTATCGTTAGGGCTCATCAAAAATGGTTTGATAGATATGTAATATCCGATAGGAACATTTTTTCTCGTCCTTGCAGCAAGACGCATAGAAAATGAAGATTATACATATTTTGACAGATAAACGGGTTTTCGGATATCTTTGCGGCCTTAAAATATGGGTACCAGAATAATTTTTTTATTGATTTTTTTAATTGGATTAGATGCTTACAGCTACCAATGGCTTCGACAAATTAATTCATCCTTTTCCCCAGGCTGGAAGATCTTTTGTTCCGTATTTTTTTGGTTGGGTTCATCAATTACCCTGTTTTTATTAATCTTTTCACTTGCGGGACTTTCTACTAAGCTACCAGGAAGTGTACTTACCTATTTAAGAGCCTTCGCTTTTATTACATACTTCGCCAAGTTTGTCAGTTTACCGATTTTATTGATAGATGATATAAGAAGGAGTGCAGGACATTGGATTAAAATGATCTCTCCGACCTATGAATTTAATCCTTCCCGGTCTAAATTTTTAAGCACTATAGGGGCATTTATAGCAGGTATTCCTTTTTTGACTTTGTTTTATGGTATGGCACGCAATGCGTATCGTTATCAGATCCGTCGCATAAAAGTTCCTGTAAAAAACTTACCATCTGAATTTGAAGGATTAAGGATCGTACAAATCTCCGACATCCATAGCGGAAGTTTCACAGCCACCAGTCCGATCCTCAAAAGCATAGCCATGGTTAAAAGCCTTAATCCGGATTTACTTTTTTTTACAGGAGATCTTGTAAATTTTGCCGCAACAGAAGTTATACCATACAAGGAAATATTTGCTCAGATGAAAGGCAAATACGGTAGTTATTCGATATTTGGCAATCATGATTATGGTGATTATTTTCAATGGGAAAGCGCCGAAAAAAAGCACCAGAATCTCGAAGATCTAAAAACTCATCATGCAGATATTGGATGGAAGCTGATGCTCAACCAGCATGATGTCATTACGATCAATGGCAAGAATCTTTGTGTTATAGGAGTTGAGAACTTTTCTGCATCCAGGAGATTTTCAAAATACGGGAGCCTGGCTAAAGCATACGAAGGCACACCGGACGATACGATTAAATTGTTACTGTCTCATGACCCTAGTCACTGGCACTATGAAGTAACTAAATCGTATAAAGATATCGCTCTTACCTTATCAGGGCATACTCACGGATTCCAATTCGGAATTGAGATTCCCGGATATTTCCGCTGGAGTCCTAGTCAGTATGTATATAAGGAATGGGCGGGATTATATAAAGAAGGAGATCAGCATTTGTATGTCAACCGTGGCTTTGGTTTTCTCGCATACCCGGGCAGGGTTGGAATCCTTCCAGAAATTACATTGTTAGAACTCACATCTGCATAAAATAAAATAAGAAATTTTGTATTTGATCTATACTCTATTCGTTCGTTATAAATTTATGCGTGTTATTACCTGGTGCATCTTACTCTTACTGATCGGTTGCAAACACGAAGATCCGCCATTTGATTCAAAAAAAATAGAAGGTCGATGGATCGTTTCTGAAGCAAAAAGAAAACACCGACCCACCCAAACTATTGAAGGGGCTATTATATCTATTACGCATGATCAATTAAGTCATAATTTATTTGGAACAGACACAGCCTATCAGATTACATGGGGTAAAAATTTTATGTTGGCAGACACCACACATTATTTTATTGAAGCCAACCTGGATAGTATACTTATATTAAATGTGAATCTTCTAAAATATCCATTCAGGATTACACTTAAAAAACTGAAAGATGACCAAACGGAGGAATATTAATTTATCGTTTAGTTAAACATCAGTTTATGGATGATGCATTGGATTGAATACCACAACAATTTCTATTTAGAAGTGTTTAAGTTGATGAAAAAGTTAAAAGATAGGTTTCATCCAATCCATTTCACCTGCTTTTAAGTACCAGAATAAAGCAATTATTATCAATGGAATTATAGTAGACATAATCATTAACGGGTAATACCAAAAAGCTACATTTGCATACTCTAATCGATCTGAAATCCAAGAAATAATCCAGATAGCAAAAGAAATAAGGGATATACTCAAGCAAAGAATAAGACCAACATAATCACTCATCAACCAGATCAAAGAATAAAATATAGCCTGGCCTAAAGCGATCAAAATGAGTTTTTCTTTATTCATAAACCGGGATTAACATTTAATTATAATATATATCGATGGGCATCTAATGTCTTAATTACTACATCAATAATATTAAAAAAACCATAGATATGTATCATGATTTATGGAAGGCATACCTTGGATTTAGAGATGAAATATAAAATATTTATAGTTTTGCAATTAAAATTGAACCGGAGAAAATAAGGTTATGAGTAAGAAACTGCTGATCGTAGAATCACCTGCAAAAGCTAAAACGATAGAAAAATACCTGGGTGAAGAGTACCAGGTAAAATCAAGTTTTGGCCATGTACGTGACCTTGAGAAAGGGAAGAAAGGTATAGAAATTGATAATAATTTTCAACCTAATTATATTATCAGCCCGGAAAAACAACGGGTAGTAAAAGAGCTGAGAGACTCCGCTAAAAAAGCATCTGAAGTCTGGCTAGCGACGGACGAAGATCGTGAAGGTGAAGCTATTGCCTGGCATTTATGTGAGGTGTTAGGCCTTGATGCGGCCGTTACTAAAAGGATCGTTTTTCATGAAATCACCAAACCTGCTATTCAAGCTGCAGTATTAAGTCCACGTAAAGTAGATATTGATCTCGTCAATGCTCAGCAAGCCCGCCGTGTTCTGGATAGGTTGGTTGGATTTGAATTGTCTGAATTGTTATGGAAAAAAATAAAAAATAATCTATCCGCTGGTCGTGTTCAATCTGTAGCTGTTAAACTGGTAGTGGAAAAAGAAAGAGAGATTAGGGCATTTGATATCACTCCTTTTTTTAAAGTAACTGCATTATTCAAAGTACAGGATAGTGAAGGGAGAAATTATACCATCAAAGCAGAGCGCTTAGATCGATTTGATGAAATCACTGAAGCCAGGAAATTTCTCGAAGCCTGCAGGTCAGCCATCTTTGCGATTAAATCCATTGATGTAAAACCATTACGAAGAAAACCTGCTGCCCCGTTTATAACCTCAACATTGCAACAGGAAGCATCCAGGAAGCTTGGTTTTTCAGTATCCAGGACTATGATTACAGCTCAACGATTGTATGAGCAGGGATTAATCACCTATATGCGTACAGACTCTACCGCGTTGAGTGTTACAGCCGTGGAACAAATCGTGGCTGAAATCGAGAAAAGTTTCGGGTCCAGATATGTGGAGACAAGGACTTACAAAAGTAAAACAGCTAATGCCCAGGAAGCTCACGAAGCTATCAGGCCATCCTATATCGATCGTCAGGAAGTTTCTTCGATCAGAGATGAGCAAAAATTATACGAGTTGATCTGGAAGCGTGCGATAGCTTCTCAAATGGCTGATGCCGAACTTGAAAAAACGATTGTCAAAATTGGAATATCGACCCTGCCTGCTGAAACGCTGCAAGCAGAAGGCGAAATCATTAAGTTTGATGGTTTCCTCAAAGTATATTTAGAATCTGAAGATGAGGAAGAAGAAACTCACGATGAAACCATTTTACCTCCATTAACTATAGGTCAACAACTCGATCTTAGAAAAATGGAAGCACAACAAAGGTTTACACGACCTCCTTCCCGATACACAGAGGCCAGTTTAGTAAAAAAATTAGAGGAACTTGGGATCGGCCGCCCATCAACATATGCACCCACCATCTCTAAAATCATGGAAGTGGGCAGGGGTTATGTGGTTAAAGAACAGCGTGAAGGGACCGAAAGAAAGTATGAAGTACTTACTTTAGAAAACGGTAAAATCATTCAACATACCGCTAGTGAAATTACCGGTGCTACTAAAAACAATCTTTTTCCTTCTGATATTGGAATGTTGGTAGTAGATTATCTGTCAAAAAACTTTGACGATATCATGAACTACAGCTTCACTGCAGATATTGAAAAGAAATTTGACGTCATCGCAGAGGGAAATATGGAATGGCACCAGATGATTAATACATTTTATCATCCATTTCATAAAAAAGTAGAAGACACACTACTAAATTCAGGGCGAGAAAGCGGGAAAAGAATATTGGGTAAAGATCCCAAATCCGGCAATACTGTTTTTGTCAGGATGTCCAGGTTTGGAGCAGTAATTCAAATCGGCGATACGGATGAACTAAAAGAAGAAGAAAAATCAGAGTACGCCAATCTCAAGCCCGGTCAATCCATGGAAAATATTTCATTCGATGAGGCCATGGAACTCTTCAAATTGCCCCGGACAGTGGGTCAATATGAAAATAAAGATGTAATCATAGGTCAGGGAAGATTTGGTCCATATGTAAAACATGATGAAGGTTTTATTTCTATTCCAAGGGGAGAAGATCCACTTACTATTTTATTAGATCGGGCTATTGAGCTGATTGAAGAAAAGAAAACAGCGAATGCACCTATTGCAACCTATAAAGGATTACCGATTACTAAAGGAAAAGGACGATTCGGACCATTCCTTAAATGGAATGAACTTTATGCTAATGTGCCCGCGAAGATCAATTTTGATACGCTGGATGCTAAAACAGCTATTGAAATGGTAGCTGCTAAAGAAGAAAAAGAAGCCAAAAAATATATTTCCAACTGGGAATCAGAAAAGATCAGTATTCAAAATGGACGATGGGGACCGACAATCTTCTTTGGTAAAAAATATTTTAGCTTACCCAAAGATGAAGAAGGAAAACGAATGAGTGCAGAAGAAGCCGGTACGCTTACGCTTGAAAAAGTAAAATCAATTATTGAAATATATGATCCTACTGCTTTTACGAAAAAAGTTAAAGCAGCTAAAGGGGCTAAAACTACTAAAGCAACAAGTAAAACAGCTAAAGCTCCAGTAAAAAAAATAATTGATGTAAAAAAAATTACGATTAAGCCAAAAGCTAAATCGAACGCCAAATTCGTTTAATCTCCTTTATTGAATCTTAGGTCTTTCAAGGATTCTGGACAGCCTATATTGTAATGTATTATTTTGAAATTTAGGTGTACCCACCAGAATCAACATATCGTTATTAAACTTAGCCTGATATTCTGACTTTTTTTCTTTCGCTTCAGACGGAGTAAATTCAATGAATCCAAGGTTGTCTACGGTAAATTTACCTTTGGCCGTCAACTTATTATATACACCTTGTTCAAATCTGCCATCATCAAAAAACTTCAACCATTTACCCTGCACCTGAGCAGGAGAAATTGATACCGCTCCATCTATTCCTGCATCATATTTCCAAAATCTATAACTAAGGTCCTTCAATAAGATCTGATCAAAGTGACTGTATTTATTATTTGCAACTGCCGCCGGATCGTCGAAGGCGGATTTTATCGCGGTGTCTGGCCTTACGGCATTAACCGGTTGCACAGCCCTGACTTTTGCGATACTGTCAGCTATTGATTTCTTGATTTTGGAATCAGCCAAAGGCTTTTGTTCATTCCTGCAGGATATAGAAAAAATAAAGAATAAAATAAAAATGCCAATTTTGCTTTTCATGGTTGTTTTGAAATAATGAACGGCAAAATTATGCTATTCCCGTTTGAACAGAAAATAAAATCTTATATCGAAAATCAAAACCTGCTTCTTCCTCAGGATGCAGTACTGGTTGCCGTAAGCGGAGGACCGGACTCGATGTGTTTACTTTACATTTTAAACCGCCTGGGTTATAACGTATCTGCAGGACATGTCAATTACCAACTTCGTGGAGAAGATTCTATTTTGGATGAACAACTAGTTATTGATTTCTGTAAAAACCACAATATCAAAATCTATATTACCAGGGTAGAAACTAACATCATCAGCCAGCAATTAAAACAAGGTATTCAGGAAGTAACCCGGCAACTTCGCTACGATTGGTTTAATAAATTATGTACTGAACATGGTATTGCTTATGTAGCTACTGGTCACCATATTGAAGATCAGGCAGAAACTGTACTATTCAACCTGATCAGAGGTACCGGTATTAAAGGAGTAGCGGGTATTCATCCTATAAGGAATCTTGAGCATAATGTTGCTCAAATTAAGATCATCCGGCCATTTTTAAGTGCATCCAAAGCCGAGATCACGGATTACGTAAATACCTTGACTATACCGTACAGGTTGGATATCTCTAATCTTAAGGATACGTACACCCGCAATAAAATACGGCACCACATATTGCCGCTCTTAAATACATTTCAATCGAATGCCACTGAGCATATTTCAGAATTTGCTACCCATATGCAGGCATTATTGCCTTTTTATAATCAATGGTTAAATGGTCTCAAGGCGGAATATACGCTCAGGCAGTCCGGGTTCATTCAAATAAAACTCGACCATTCCTTGCCAGTGAGTTTAATCTATCTGCTTTTAGAAGATTATGGATTTAATTCGAGCCAGGCTGATCAGATCCATCAGGCTTTAGAAGAAAATCATTCGGGAAAATTATTTTATTCAGAATTGTACACATTAATACTTGGAAATACTATATCGGATTTAATACTGACATTCACCAGCTCTGTCGTTGAAGAAAGAATAGAAGCCCTACCCTACCATCTTAATCACTTCGGCTATGACCTGACCTTAAATCAATCCGGAGATTCTAAGAACACCGTGGCTGATAGCGTAGTGCTTAATTTAGATAATATAAAATGGCCATTGATTTTAAGAACCTGGCAACCTGGTGATAAAATGGCCCCAATGGGAATGAAGGGTAAGCAAAAAAAAATTCAGGATATTCTTACAGACAAGAAAGTATATGGTGTGTTGAAAAAAAATGCGCTTGTATTATTATCCAACGAAAAGATTATATGGCTCTGGCCTTGTAATATAATCAGCGAGCCAGTTAAAGCGGATGGGTCGATTAAGAATAGTATTAAAATTACAGCTGTTAAAAAAATATAACTAAACTGATCATTTAAAGTAACAATTTACCGGATTTACCTGTCAAACAGGATTCTTTGGCCGTGCCCTGCATCCATTACTTTACCTTGATAATAGACAGGATATCCGTTGACCAGAGTCATAATAATTTTCCCGTAAAGTTGTGCACCTTCCAGAGGAGACCATTGACATTTATACAAAAGATCATTTTGATTTACCAGCATGCTGGCATTTGGATCAAACAATACTAAATCTGCGTGGTATCCTTCCCGGATATATCCACGATCCTTTATTTTAAAACAAACGGCTGGATGGTGGCACATTTTTGTAACTATTTTCTCCAGGTTGATAATACCTTCCTGATAAAACGAAAGCATAATGTTGAGAGCATGCTGGATTAAAGGCAAGCCACTGGCAGCATGCAGATAGGGTCCTGTCTTCTCGTCCAGGGTATGAGGAGCATGATCCGTAGCAAGGATGTCTAGATGATCATCCAATAATGCTTTCATCAATGCTTTCCGGTGATGAACTGCCTTAATAGAAGGATTACATTTTATTTTATTCTGTAAGGATTCATAATCATGACTATCAAAATAAAGATGATGAACACAAACTTCACTCGTTATAGATTTTTCTGACAGGGTCAACTCATTCGTAAATAAACCCAATTCTTCTGCCGTCGTAATGTGCAAAATATGCAACCTGCTATCATACTTTTTAGCAAGAGCCACTGCTTTGCTTGAAGACAACAAGCATCCTTCAGCACTCCGGATATATTCATGACAATGTGCAGGGATCTCATCGCAGAATTTGATTTTATACTCTTCAAGCTTTTGCTGAAACAGATCTTCATCTTCACAGTGAGTCGCTATCAACGTCGGGCATTCCCTGAAAATATTTTCCAGGGATCGCATATCCTTCACTAATAAATCTCCGGTACTGGAACCCATAAATATTTTTAAGCCGCAAACCTTATCGACCTCTATCCGTTTGATTTCATCAAGATTATGATCTGTAGCTCCTAAATAAAAAGAATAATTAGCATAGGAGTTTGATGAGGCTATAGCATATTTTTCTTCGAGTCTATCATGATTTATAGTTAGTGGTTTGGTATTAGGCATTTCCATAAAACTAGTAACCCCTCCGGCAACTCCAGCCCTGGATTCGGAAGCGATATCGCCTTTATACGTTAACCCGGGTTCCCTGAAATGAACCTGATCATCAATAATGCCCGGCATAAGATATAGCCCCTTTGCATCGATTACGTCATAAGCAGATTCGGGCCTTTTATTCCCTATACATTCAATTCTGCCATTTTTGAGATAAACATCTGCTTCAATGATCTGACCCTCATTGATGATTTTAGCTTCGTGGATTAGTATTGGACCGTTCATTTTTACAGCCGAAAAATATCTACTTTTGAGCATATTCAATGGGTTCAAAAGGTATTAATTCAAAGATTGGAGTATTGGGAGGGGGCCAATTGGGTAAAATGCTTGCCCAGGCAGCTGCAGACTGGAACCTGGATATATCTGTTTTGGATCCCACACCTCAAGCACCGGCAAACTGCTGTGCAAAACAAGTCCATGGTGATTTTAATAATTATGATAATGTTCTCGCATTTGGACAACAACAGGATATTATTACGATTGAAATCGAACATGTTAACCTTGAAGCACTGAAAGAACTTAAACGACTAGGCAAAGAAGTATATCCGGATCCATCCAGCCTGGGATTGATTCAGGATAAAGGATTACAAAAATTATTTTACCGGGAGCACCAATTACCTACATCAGAATTTATAATTGTGGATAACGCTGTACATATCCATCAGCTAATTGAACAAAATATCATTGCATTCCCCTTTGTCCAAAAACTAAGAAGGGCCGGCTATGATGGCAGAGGTGTACAGATCATTCATGAAGAATCTGAGCTCGATAAATTATTTAATGAACCCAGCGTCATTGAGCAAAAAGTAGCTATCCATAAGGAAATTGCAGTATTGGCTGCCCGGAACATCTCCGGTGAAATAATGATTTATGATCCGGTTGAAATGCTGTTTCACCCGACAGCTAATTTATTATTGTATCAAGAATGTCCATGTACTCTGAATGGTGATCAATCTGAACAAGTCAAAAATCTTGCACATACGTTGATTGAAAAAATGAACATCGTAGGACTCTTAGCAGTAGAATTGTTTTTAGACAAAAAAGGAAACATTCTGATCAATGAAGTAGCACCTAGACCTCATAACAGCGGACATCATACTATTGAAGCATGTCCTACATCTCAGTTTCAGCAGCACTTAAGATGTATACTCGATTTCCCTTTGGGGCCAGCTCTTACAAATGTCCACTCAATCTTACTTAATTTGTTGGGAGAGCCAGGATACCAGGGTGAAGCGATCTATGAGGGTATTGAAGAGTGCCTGGCATTGGATGGGGTTTATATTCACCTTTATGGTAAAAAAGAGACTAAACCTATGCGAAAGATGGGACACATTACTATTGTCGGAAAGGATCCTGTATACGTCAAAAAGATCGCAACATCCGTATCTGAAAAAATAAAAGTTATAGCACACTTATAAAATCTATAAAAACAACTTTATATGGCGAAGCGCATTAAAGAAATAAGGGTAAGCGTCATTATGGGATCAGACTCTGACCTTCCTGTAATGCAGGATGCATGTACCATGCTGGATCTATTTGATATAGGTTATGAATTGGATATCGTCTCGGCCCATCGGACTCCGAGTTATATGGTAGAGTTTGCCACCAATGCTCATTTAAGAGGCATTCAGGTGATTATAGCCGGAGCAGGAGGAGCTGCCCATTTGCCTGGTATGGTAGCCTCTATTACGCCTTTACCTGTGATTGGTGTTCCTATAAAATCAAGTAATTCAATCGATGGTTGGGATTCTATACTTTCTATATTGCAAATGCCTGGAGGAGTGCCCGTGGCAACAGTTGCTTTAAACGGTGCTAAAAATGCCGGGATACTGGCTGCACAGATTATTGGTAGCAATAACAAAAAAATGCAAGACAAAATATTGCATTATAAACTAAAGCTCGCCCAGGAAGTTGAAGAAAAAAGGAAAAAACTGAAAGCTTGATTTTCGTTATGGAAAGTATTCGTTATTCAGAATCAAAAGATCATCTTAAATCTCAAGCAGAGAAAGAAGTGCCACACCCACAGGTACTTTTAGCATTTGGATTATTAAAAGTAAATCCCCTGTTGCTTAATCCATCCACCCAATCTATTTCGATTCCCATAAGATAGAGGGCATGACCTTTATTCAATACTACATTCAGGTCTTCGATCTGAAAGGACGTATCATCATCTTTAGCTTCATCAAAGCCAAGAATATAAGAAAAACCGGAGCAACCACCACCCTTCACTCCTACCCTTAAGGCATGGCCATTGGATATGTTTTGCTCGTCACGAATACGCCTTAATTGTTTTATAGCGCTCTCTGTGAGCGTTAAAGGTTGGGTATCGGTTGTTGGTTGACTTTCTGTCAATACTTCACTCATGTTTAGTAAATTAGAGATACAAAAATAACGTATTTAAAACATCTGGCGGAAAGGAATTGTTCATGATCACGAATTTGAGGAATGACGAATTTTGGTTATTTCGGATTGCGGATTTTTGATTTCGCGACTAGTCCTTTGACGACTTTCACCGAAATCCGATTTCGAAAATCCGAAATAACCTGACCAATGGTTCGAATGACGAATTACTCGAATTCACCGAAATCCGAAATCGCAAATCCGAAATAACCTGATGACGATTTTCCCGAAATCCTGCCTAAAGGGCAGGCAGTCGGTATCGCAAATCCGAAATAGCTTGTTGATTCCCTTCCTTTAATTAATTTTGACCATGGATTTTGCCCTTCATTTCCTATTACTCTTAATTACCATCACTATTCCTCTGCTCCTGATCCTTCAGGCTTTAAAAAAATCACAATCCCCTACTACATCAGATACTTTAGTTAAAGATGCGGATCATCGACTGGAACGGCAAAAACTCACGATCAATGCTTATGAGCGACTGGCTTTACTTTGTGACCGGATTCAGCCTGATAAATTATCTATGAGGCTTCAAACAAATCAATTGACCGCAGATGATCTTAGTCAGATTTTGATCGTCGCTATTCAGCAAGAGTTTGATCACAATATTACCCAACAAATATTCGTCTCTGAATCATTATGGAATATTATTAATCTGGCTAAAGAAGAAGCATTGTACCAGGTCATTGAAATCAACGCCTCATTGCCGGCAGATGCACCAGCTAAAAGTCTCACAGAAGCATTAATGAAAATAAAAGATTCAAGTCAACTCAACACAGCAGCAGCAGCAATCAGAACTGAAGCAAAAATCCATGTCAAAATATAAATTACTTATACCATTCCTGATTTTAGGATTATTATCCTGCAAATCCTATTATCACTTTGCCCAGGGCAAGGCTGTAAATACTAAGATCGTCGCTCCACCTGACAGTGCAGTCTCTAACCTGATAGCACCTTATAAAATTTCATTGGATGCGAAAATGAATACTGTATTAGCCCAATGTCCAGTGACCCTTACTAAAGAAAGGCCTGAGTCTACATTGACCAATTGGGTTGCAGATGCTCTCCATCATCAGGCTAGTCTGAATTTTAAAGAACCCATTGCATTTGTTTTTCAGAATTTTGGAGGCATCAGGATACCTGAACTCGCCAAAGGGGATGTGACACTTGGTAAAATATACGAACTAATGCCGTTTGACAATGTATTTTTATTGGTAAAGCTTACAGGTGCAGATATACTGAAATTTGCAAATTATATCGCTGAAGGAGGTGGTTCATCCGTGTCTTCTTCATTGAGATTTGTGATTGAAAATAAAAAAGCTATGCAGGTTACTTTGAATCAACAGCCGGTGGTCAGTACAGGTACTTATTATGTTGGATTACCTGATTACATTGCTAATGGAGGGGATAACCTGGCTTATTTAAAGGACAAACCAAGAATAGATCATAACATTCTAGTCCGGGACATGCTTGCAAATGAAGCAAAATCTAAAGGAGTAATTGAATCAAGTCTTGATCATCGAATTTCAATATCAAAATAAAAATTTCTTCAATTAAATTATTCAATATGAAACGAAGAGACTTCCTTAAATATTCAAGCTTGACCGGAGGCTGGGTCCTGGGTCAAGGAATGCCCTTAAAAGGATGGAATGCTGAAGAAAAGATAAAACTTACTATACTTCATACCAATGATGTACATAGTCGTATCGATCCATTTCCTATGGATGGGACCAGGTTACAGGGATTGGGAGGTGTTGCTTCAAGGGCGTCGATGATTAAATCTGTACGAAAAGCTGAACGTAATGTCCTCCTTCTGGATGTTGGGGATATATTTCAAGGCACGCCATATTTTAATCTGTATAAAGGGGAGATAGAGTTTAAGACGATGTCGGCTATGGGATATGATGCATCCACTATTGGCAATCATGATTTTGATGGAGGCCTGGATTTGCTTAAAACACAATTACAAACTTCATCATTTCCTTTGATAAATTCCAATTATGATCTTCGGGACACTCCTGTCGATGGCGTTGTGAAAAAATATGCAGTTAAAGAAATGGAAGGGCTGAGGATTGGTCTGTTTGGACTTGGTATAGAAATGAAAGGGCTGGTTCCGGACTCCCTGGCAGGCAATGCAAAATACCTGGATCCAATCGTTGAGGGCAATAAGATCAGTACTTTATTGAAAAAGGAAGAGCATTGTGATTTTATCATTTGTTTATCTCATTTAGGCTACAGTTACAGGGATGAAAAAATATCTGACCAACGGATTGCACCTTTAATGAGCCATGTCGATTTGATCCTCGGCGGTCACACGCATACCTTCCTTGACAATGCATATATCACCAAAAATCTCGAGGGCTCTCCCTTGGTAATCAACCAGGTTGGATGGGGAGGGACCATGCTTGGCAGACTGGATCTGGAGTTTGAGCGAAACAATAAAAAACATCGTTGCAAAACTTGTAAAAATGAATGGATTACAAATGGTTGAAGAAAATATGTAATGAATAGCATGTAGAATCTGCTTATTGATCAATATTTTATTGACATTTGTCTTGTAGTCGATTTGAGTCTGACTTATTTATTTCCTGATTTGATTTTCCAAGTTTGCTACTCAACGAAGATTTAATAAATTAATCTTCATGAGTATAACAAAGGGATAGGTGTAGATGAACTCATAATCTTTTAAAATCAACCATAAAAACTTTAGCAGTATCTTTTATGCTCCTTATGCATCAAATCGTCTGGGACAATTGCCTGAAAGCCATACGCGATGCCATTTCTGAGCAAAGCTTTAAGACCTGGTTTGAACCGGTCAAAGCCATGCGACTCGAAGACGGTGTGTTAACCATCCAGGTCCCCAATAAATTTTTTTATGAATGGATCGAGGAGCACTACCTGGATATCTTAAAGAAAAGTATTAAACATGAATTAGGTAAACAAGGTCGATTGGAATACTTCATTCCAATGGAAAAACAAACCCGGTCATCTGCCAGTGATTCCAGCTTCCCCAAACATGTTGATGCCAGCCATATTGTCAATCCCTTTGTAATACCCGGCATCAGAAAAATAAAGTTTGATTCAAACCTTCATCCGGACTACCGGATATCTAATTACGTCGAAGGTGACTGTAACAAACTGGCAAGGGCTGCGGGAATAGCAATTGCTAAAAAGCCAGGTGGCACCGCTTTTAATCCATTATTTGTTTATGGTTCGGTAGGCTTAGGCAAGACTCACTTGATCCAAGCAATAGGTAATGAAATCCACTCCCATCATCCGGACAAAGGGGTTCTGTATCTAAGCTCAGAAAAATTTACGCAACAGGTTATTCATTCGATAAAAAATAATGCCATCGATGACTTCATGGCCTTCTTTCAAAATCTGGATGTTCTGATTATCGATGATATCCAATTCTTAGCCAATAAGACCAAGACGCAGGAAATATTTTTCCATATTTTCAATCAAATGCATCAGATCGGAAAACAGTTGATCATTTCCTCCGATCGTCCACCAAAAGACCTGCAGGATATTGAAGAACGATTGGTGTCCCGGTTTAAATGGGGTTTAAGTGCAGATCTGGTATCACCTGATTTTGAAACACGCATGGCTATCCTGGCAGCTAAATCACAGGATGAAGAGATTATCCTTCCTTACCAGGTTCAGGAATTGATTTGTGCAAATATTAAAAATAGTGTCCGGGAACTCGAAGGTGTCTTGATTTCTTTAGCAGCTCAGGCATCCCTAAATCAAAAACAAATCGATGTGCTTCTGGCAAAAGAAGTCATTGAAAAATTTGTAAAGAATTATTCAAAAGAAATTACACTGGATCAAATTCAGAAAATGGTTTCTGAACATTTTAATCTCAAAGAAGAATTCCTTCAAAGTAAGAGCCGCAAACGATCCGTGGTCATTGCCCGTCAACTTTCAATGTACCTCGCAAAGAATCTCACAACCTACTCCCTCGCAAAAATCGGAGGTACGTTTGGAGGCAGGGATCATAGTACAGTCATTTATTCTGTTAAGACTATAAAAGATCTTTTGGATACAGATGATTCATTCCGTACTACGGTAGCAGAATTGGAGAAGAAAATTAAAATGAGTAT
>JBDTUE010000035.1:0-25641 GCA_040007895.1 Saprospiraceae bacterium
AATTTTGGAGTACCAATTATAGTTCCATGCAATACGAACGCCTCATTAATTCCCATACCTTATTGGATCTGTCCAATGGACACGGCGAAAATAACCCAGGTATTACCTGCTCTACCTGCTTTTACAAATGGTTCAACCCCTTGTGACTCGATTTGCTTTTCTAAACAAATCAGGAGTTGGTTAGTAAAACGAACTGGATTGGCAGATACTGTTTATAAAGACACTATTTGTTTTACTAAAATTAACATAGCTACGATTACCTGCCCGAGAGATACAGTGATTATCTGCATTACTCCGGGATCAGTAGATACGACGGTTAAAGCGCTGGGTAGTCCGATGCCTGTCCAGGGTGTCCCATGTAATATATTGCAATCAAACCCGCTAACAGTTTTATGGCCGGCAGGATTAAATGCAAAGGGCTGTTATCATTTTACACGCGAATGGAATTTGATTGACTGGTGTCCGCCAAATCAAACTCTAAAATGTATTCAAACTGTTGAGGTAAAAGATACCACCAAACCTATTATTACTGTCATTCCATTATTACCTAGAGTGAGTGTTTCTGCAGATGTATGTACTGGAGCTGTTGCATTTCCGGCAGGGATGGTATCAGACAATTGTAGTCTGGCCAATGAAATTGCAGTATCTATTACAGTGTTGGGTACAGCTTTATCAATTAATACAAATGGAGGTATCATCAGTGGTATTCCAATAGGAACCTGGATTGCAGTTTACACAGCAAATGATGGATGCAATAATATTGCAACTGATACTACTTCGGTTGAAGTTTTTGATGGTGAAGCACCGATAGCCATTTGTAAAGGACCTAAAGTGGTTCAGATCCCTGAAAGCGGAATGGTAGTCTTACCAACGATCGCATTTGATGATGGAAGTTTTGACAGATGCTCTCATTATGTCACTTCGAAAGTCAAAAGAATGCTCGATCTACCTCCATGTAAACTGATTTCTTACGATACTTTATTAAATAACCCATTTAATCATTTTTCAGATAATGTAAAATTTTGTTGTGGGGATGCCGGCACAGATGTAATGGTAGTGATGAGGGTCTATCAGGGGCACATAGCTCCCGGACCTGTGAGTAATGATGCCTATCCTGGTGTACCTTATAAAGATTGTATGACTTCTGTAAAAGTTTTGGATAAGGTGGGGCCTACGGTTACCTGCCCTGCAGGAGTAACTATAGATTGCAGGGAGCTTTCAAGTAGAAGAATAAAAAACATAAACGACACGGTTTTTGGTACTCCGGTTATTACAGATATGTGTTTAGATCTGAATGGAACCAGCATTGATAGTATTCCATCCCTCGATGCCTGTAATGTTGGCAATATTATCCGTAGAATTAAAGCCAAAGACCTGGCTGGAAATGTTTCTTCCTGCGATCAAATTATTAAAGTAGTCAATAATTTTCCATTCAATGGAAATGATACTAGCGACTGGCAATGGCCAAGAGACACTACTTTTTTTATATGTTCTGCAAATACAACGACAGCCTCAACAGGGTTGCCTAAATTGAAAGACTCTTCTTGTACAAAAACTGCATATACCTACGAAGATGAAGTATATGAGTTTGCAACCGGTGCTTGCAAAAAAATTATGAGAAAATGGTCTGTGATTGATTGGTGTCAGATAGATCCTGAGAATTCGTATGCCGGTAAATGGAAACATCTCCAACTGATCGTGGTTATGGACACGTCAAAACCTGTCCTGACTATACCTGCTGATTTGACAGTAAATAATTTTGATTCTGTTTGTGGTCCGGCACAGGTCACCGTAGGAACACCCAGTGCAACTGATTGTACACCGGCAGGATCTCTGTTATGGAAATATACTCTTGACTTATTTGATGATGGAGTAGACTTAATTGAAGGTGACGGAAAAATAGTATCAAGATTAATACCGAATGGAGTTCATAAACTAACATTTAGTGTAAGCGACGGTTGCGGAAATACAACTTCGAAAAGTTTAAAAATTACAGTTAGGGACGGTAAGAAACCCACTCCGGTAGTAATCAATGGATTGGCTACAGATCTCAGTTTGATGGATGGAGTAGGAATGGTAAGAGTATTTGCCAAACAATTTTTTGTTCCAGGTAGTGTAATGGACAATTGTACACCATATTCAAAATTAAGATTCTCGTATAGTACCAATGTTACAGATTCGGTGAGAATTTATACCTGTGACAGTATTGGAACTAAAATAGTAAGAGTTTGGCTAACCGATGAAGCAGGCAATCAGGATTTTGTAACCACGTATATACTGATACAAAACAATATGGGAGCTTGTACCAACCCTGGGCCTGCACCTCAGCTTAGAACTATAAGCATTGGAGGTAGTTTACTTACAGAATCCAACAATCCGATTGATCAGGTAAAGGTGAAGATTATGCAAGGTGATCATGCTATGCCTGATCCCTCGATAGTATCGGGTAAATATGCAGTGCCGGAATTATTAATGGGTAACCCATATGATATTATCCCTAAAAAGGATATCAATCCACTCAACGGAGTAAGTACGGTGGACATGATTATTATGCAAAAACATATTCTTGGGGTTACTCCTATTTTATCTCCCTACAAATTGATAGCTGCCGATATAGATCATAATGGAGAAATCAACGTGATAGATTTGATAGAACTCAGGAAACTTTTATTGGGAATAGATAAACATTTTGCCAAAAATGAATCCTGGAGGTTCGTGGATGCATCCTACAAATTTAATAATCTGAGCACTGCTTTAAATGAACCATTTAATGAAAAATATTCCATTGCCAGATTATCGCAGGCGATGCAAATCAATTTTACTGGAATAAAAATAGGTGATCTTAATGAATCTAATCAAAGCGGCGAACTATCCTCTATGGAGGTACGGGGAACAGATCATCAGGAATGGTTGACAATTCGTGATCAATCATTTAAAGAAAATGATATACTCAGGGTTACGTTCAACGGTGATAAAATAAAAACCATTTCTGGTTTTCAGATGTCCTTGCAACATACTAATCTCGAATTAATAGGAATTGAACCTGGTACGATTGACCTAAAAAATGTATTTACTCATGATTCCAATGGAAAGATCTCCATTACCTCCTATGTCCCAACGGAAATGACACTATTGCCACAGCACAAAGATTTGTTTACGTTAGTCTTTAAAGCATCAGTTAAGGGCAATTTGAGTAGTTCTATTCGAATCCTGGATAATTCGGAATTAAAACCGGAAGTATATGATGATCAGCTTAACAGCAATCCATTGAATATTACATGGATGAGTTCTCCTGTGTCCTTTGAATTTAAACTTGGACAGAATATGCCGAACCCATTCTCGAATATCACTACGATACCCTATCAATTGCCACAAAGTTGCTGGGTCAATCTTAAAATAGTCGGCCTTGATGGAAGGATATTCTATGATCAGAAAGTGTATGCTGCAAAAGGGAATAATACCTGGACCATAGACCGGTTCAAATTTAATGCAGGTGGTATTTATTACTACAAAATTGAAACACCATTTGGTACCGATGCAAATAAAATGATTGTACTCCAATAACGAAGTACCTGTTTTTGTAAACCAAAAATTAATTTAAAACATGATTATGAATCTTGCATATCCATCCTTGAACAATGTATTTACCAAAATGATATCGTTTGTATTTTCTTTCCTTTTTATAATTTGTTTGCCTTCAACGTCTGTTTGTTTTAATCCGGAAAACTTTTCGAATACGTCCTATTTAAATAAAGAGTGGGTCCCAACCTATGTATCAAAACAGTATAGTGGTCTAGTTTGTATTTCTGAAGTTCAATTATCCCTGAATGCTGCAGGCAAAATGCAACTCAAAGCAAGCATGTTAGTAGTGCCCCCTGTGGCGAATGATTTAAATTATAACGTGCAGGTAGTGGGTAAGTATACAGATAGTGTAAGTTGTAAAGATGTCGGTTACAAACTCAAAGTGATGGTAACCGAAATTGCAACGAGCAATTCCTGCTGGGGTTTTGTATTGGTAGAGGACAAGCTAAAACCTTCCGTAGTATGCAGGGATACTACGGTGTTGTGCACAGGTACTTTAGCTGACCTGGATAGTATTCCGGGACTGCTATTTATTAGTGATAACTGTACACCTTATCAGAATTTAAAGATTTACCATACAGACAACAGTGTGAATCTTTTAAATTGTAGCAATGATACCATTTCAATGGTTAGTAGGAGTTGGACAGCCATTGATCCCTGGGGAAGAGTAGGGTCATGCACACAAAAGATTTCTTTACTTAAACCTCGTTTAGCTGATATCGTATTCCCGAAAGATACTACGATATATTGTCCTGCGTCGAATACAACACCTGCAAATGTTGGTCAACCTTTAATTCAGGGTGAACCGTTGGATAAATTCTGCGGATGGTCGGTAAAATATGAGGATGCAGTTTATGATAAATGTGGAATCACCAAAAAAATCATTCGTACCTGGAACATACTCAACTGTTGCTCTGTAAAAGATACGTCAGTAAATCAGTTTATAGTCATTTCAGATACTGCCAGGCCGGTAGTTATGTGTCGGACAACCGATTCAGTTTCTACGAGTCCTGAATTGTGCGAAGCTAAATATTTATTGAAACCTGTGTTATCAGCTACGGATGCATGTCATAGTACCGGATTGACGACTTTAATTCAAATTGACCACGCTTTTTATGGAGTTCCTAATACCAAGATTATTTTGGGTATTGGAACGCATTGGCTGACCTATGAAGTATCTGACCCCTGCGGAAACAAATCATCGTGCAGCTCAATGGTCGTAGTTAAGGATAAACAAAGACCAGTTTTAGTATGTTCGGATACGATTCAGATTTCTATTCCATCTATACAAGTCAGGCTAGCTGCAACAACTTTTAAATCAGTGGCTGCCTTTGATAATTGTGGCATCGATTATTTAAAAATCCGCAGAACAATTGATAATTGCATCGATGGGATAGACGACACTCAGTTCAAGGATACCATATCTGTTTGTTGTTCCGATGTTCTTAAATCATTTGATTTTGTTTTTTCGGCACATGATATTTATGGAAATCAGGACTCCTGTCATGTCAAAGTGAATGTCGTGGATAAGTCGGCTCCTCAATTAAATTGTGCTCAAACCGAAACGATTTTTTGTAATCAGGCGAGACCTGTGTGGATTGATCCGAGGCTTAGCTTGGTGGATAACTGTGCAGATAGTGTGAAAATCAAAATTGATACTATTGTTGATTTATTTAACGCATGCGGACTGGGCCAGATAAAACGAAGGGTATCTGCTGTTGATCCTGGTCAAAATACGGATACTTGTTTCCAGACAATTACGATTGTTAATCAGGATACACTTAAACCTGCCCAAATTAATTTACAACCATTAACCGATACTATCAAAATCTTTAATTGTGCTGACTCCTCAAGAAATAAAATAGGTGAAGAGGGTTACAAACCACCAATCGTAACTACACCCCCATCAGGCTGCCATAGAATATTTATCAATTTCACGGATACAGCCCAAAGTACTGCCGGGACCAGTCGATGTAAAATAATTAGACGTACGTGGAAGGTTGGTGATACCTGTTATAGCCTGAGTCCAATCAAAAGCCTAATTCAAATTATCATTCAGGATACCACTTCATTTTCTCCATTGCAAGGGCCTATGACTGGCAAAGTACTCAGTATTACTGGGGTCCCTATCGAAGACGTACATATCGAAGGTAAAGATCAGCAACAGGCTCTTGTTTATTCACAAATGACTGACCGAAACGGATACTTTGAATATGACGATCACCAACACCTGGTGTCCCTTGCAGTAAATAAATCGGAGTCTGATGAATTAAATGGCATCAGCACGCTGGATCTTTTAAGAATACAACATCATATCTCTGGCAATAAAGTATTAGATAATCCTCTGGATCTTTATGCAGCAGATATCGATAGGAATGGAGATATCAATGTCCTTGACCTTGTAAAACTTAAAAGAGTAATCCTTGGATTTGAAGAAGAAACAAATATACTTCCCTGGTTATTTACAAAACCGTTACCAGATATGTCTCACATTAAGTTGGGAAGTACAATCCCTTCTGTGTATGCATTAAGTACAGAATCTGATTTAGAGAAATTTGTGGGGTTCAGGATTGGAGATGTTAATCACGATGCTGTATTTAATTCCATTCTTGGACTGGAGGAACGATCAGCTGTCATTCCATGGAATTTGAATACGGATCAGAAAGGGACTACGATTACGACCCTGGATCAAACTCCATTACTTGGGTTCCAAATAAGTTTAATAAATGAAGGTGGATGGAAAGGAGTGTCAATAGAATCCCCGGTGGATGGAATACAATATCATGTAAGAAATAAAGAACTAAGAATCAGCTGGGCTGGGAAAAAGCCGGTACAGTTTAATACTGGCACTTCCGTTATATCTATCATCGGGATTGAAATGAATAACCTCACTCAAGGTTCATTAAAATCAGAATGGTATGGTCAGCGGTATGATCCACATTCCATTGAATTTATTTCTACGTCTACAAAAATATCAATGAACCTATACCCAAACCCGACCCGGGATATCTTAAATGTGAAGATTTCTAAACCGGTGTCCAATGGCTATTGGAGCATTATAGATGAAACTGGAAGGATCATGTTACGCGGTGTCTTGAACGAAACGGAGCAAAAGATAGCTCTTGCAACACAGACCCTTCCCACCGGAATCTATATTTTTCAATTAGTGCAGGCTAACGCTATGGTTACCAGGCAGCGGTTTGTAAAAACAGAATAAAAAGTCCGTAAAAAATACATATTATTAAAATATTTAATATATTCGCATTAATATTTTTTATAATATGTTATAAAATTATGTTTTTCTGAAATAAAACTTTAAACAATGAAAACTTCCTTTTCGATTTTAAAAAGTCTTCTTTGTGTGGCAGTTCCGATCTTGAGTTTCACTATGGGAACAAGACTCTTGGCAGGCTCTATGCTAAACAAAGAACAATTCTATCAATGGTATAATGCTACTCCGCCGGTATGGATATACGATCTGAGTGGACAATCCTGTTCCTACGACAAAACAATTCCCCAAATTTATTTAAATAAGGTTGACCCATCCTGTACTAAACTTAGTTCATTGGACTGGAGTTACTTTATTGATATTTCGGACAATTGTACTCCAAAATCTGCTTTAATTGTAACGTTTAAAGATTCGGTTGCTCAAAATTGTAATGGAATCGGAATAGAAATATTTCGAACCTGGAGAGTATATGACAAAGCCGGTAACAAAGCAAGTGTAGTTCAGGACATTTTTACCAACCGGGTTGAATTAAATCAAATTAAATATCCCGGTGATGTAACTGCCTATTGCCCGGCAGCCCAGAATACAGGAACAGGATATACCGGTGTTCCTACTTATAATGGCGAACCGGTTGATCATTACTGTGGATTGACAGTGGAGTATAAAGACTTTAATTCTAAAGTTTGTGGCAATTCCATTTCGATCCGCAGACATTGGACGGTGACAGATTGTTGTAATCTTTATGCCACTAATTACGACCAATATATTAATTACAATGATACTTCCAAACCTACTATTGTTTGTCCTGGACCGATCACGTATGGAACTAACGTAAAACAGTGCTACACGCATCAGATTATGCCGGGGATTTCCGTTGCGGATGATTGTAATCCTGGAAGCCTGACTACGGTAGTTATCGTTGATGGTAAGGAAACTAAACTTCCGGGTCAATTAGTGATTCTTGGACTTGGCAAGCATACTTTTGAATATCATGTAACCGATGTGTGTGGAAATGAATCGATATGTACCGTTCAGGTGACTGTTATTGATGGTCAGGGTCCTTTATTAATCTGTATGCCTATTGAAGTGTGTTTATTAACTGATTCTGTTAAAATCGGACCAAATGGGCTCGTCAGTGATTATTGGGATGATTGTTCAGGATTGAGTAAAGTGTCTCTTAAAATCAGGAAGCTGGTTGATCTATGTGGTAATCCATTTGATGATTTAGTATTCAAAGACAGTGTGACGATTTGTTGTGAAGGAGTCAATAAAACAATATTAGTAGAAATAGAAGCTTCGGATATCTACGGAAATAAAAGTTATTGCATTACAGAAGTACATGTTACCAGCAAGATACCGTTGAAGATAAAATGCCTGGACTCGATGAAATTGAGTTGTGGTATACCCATTCCTGATCTAATACCAGAAATAACACATTGTGGCGATTACACTATATCAACTAAAATCATATTTGATAGTAGAAATGGTACAGGAGTTGGGACTGTTATAAAAAGATTTATTATTAAAACAGCAAATGGCATGATTGATTCATGTCAAACTGTATTTACGATCGGATTGGGAACAAGTGCATTTGGAGCTGATGATGTCACTTGTCCACCAGGGACTGTCAATGTGCAGGGATGTTCCATCCCTGATTTAAATGGTATTCCAGGTATTACATTGAAAGATACTGCCAGGCCTTGTGCCGTGGTTACCGTAAATTTAAAAATTGATACGTTTAATAATCTTGGCACACCTTGTATACGGATTAAAAGAACATGGACCATTAATGATCTGCTTCAGCCTGCTCTCAATATTGTATGTGTTCAAAATATTGATATTATTGATACCACGAAACCAATTTTATATGGGGTACATGATACTACGGTGTTTGCCTCCATTACTTGTGATAAAATAGTCGACTTGCCACCTTTACGAATACAGGATTGCGATACCAATGTAGTTGTTACCAATTCTTTAAATGGGCAAGGTAAAGATATTGGCCCGGTGGTTTTTCCAAAAGGCATGACTTTTATAAAGTTCAAAGCAGTGGATAAGTGTGGCAATAGAGATTCACTTACCATCAAAGTAAATGTAATTGATACGAGTGGTTTTAGAATATTCTGCCAAAATGATACGATCGTAGACTGCGGAGTGACTTTTGTACCAAGAGCGGCTGTGATATCTGCATCCTGTACCCAGGTGGCCAGCAATATTTTGAAATCAGACACCTTGAGAAATAAATGCTCCATTACTAAAATTAATTTTAAAAGAATTATTACGGATACTTCGGGAAGAAAGGATTCATGTACGTTTATGGTGACGTTCAGGCCGGCAGATACTTTATTCTGCAATCAAATTACCTGGCCCCATGATACAATACTTGCCAATTGTAATAATAGTACCCACCCGGATAGTTTAAAATTAAAACCCTCCTTTAACTATATCCAGGGAGCTTGCTCCATGGTGGTCACTTCCTATAGAGATAGTACCTCCGGCGGAAATGGCATGTGTTCCTCTATTTTGAGAATCTGGACCGTGAAAGATACCTGCCCCATACCACCTGTAGTTTGTACTTATATTCAAACCATTCAGGTCATAGATAATACGGCTCCGGTGCTTAAAGTTCCAAAAGATTCCTGCATTTATTTATTGGCCAATGGTCTTTGTGATACCTTGTTAACCTATTTAGGAAACGCAACAGCTATGGATTGTGATCCAAATGTTGTCATCAAAAATGTAATAATAGGTAAAACGGATACAGCGGGTGCCTCATTGATACGCAGATATGGATTAGGAATGACTAGTGTCCTGGTTATAGCAAAAGATGCTTGCGGAAATATAGCCAGAGATACGGTGGTGATCACGATAAAGGACACCATCAAACCATCTCCCACTTGTAAAAAATCAAATAACTATCTGAACGATCAGGGAATGGTTACTATTCATGCAAGGCAGTTTGACGGCGGAAGTATAGATAATTGTACACAATCTTCACAATTAAGATTTTCCTGGACAAAAGATGTAAATGATACTTTTTTAGTGGTGAATTGTAATACGCTCAGGATTATACATGCCGGAGGAGATATTTTACTGGATTCGGTTAAAGTATTTCCTTTCGAACGCAACTTCAATTTGTATGTCACGGATGCTAGCGGCAATCAGGACACTTGTGTTGGAAATAGGTTCCTCGCATTTTTTGATACCTTAAATATTTGTGGAAAAAATGCTATACGCAATACGGCCATGATCAATGGTAAGGTGACTATGACCAACTTAAAATCAATTCCAAATGTCATCATGTCCGCTATAGGTGACAATCAGTATCAAAAGATGACAAACAACAATGGAGCCTATGAGTTTGATAAAATTAATCCTGGAATTTATAAATTGTTCCCTTATAAGAATGATGATTCAAACCTTGGAGTAAGTACGGCCGACTTAATTGCTATTCAAAGGCACGTCTTGGGGTTAGAACTATTCACCCAAACGAGCCAGTATGTTGCCGCCGATATCAATAAAGATGCTGCAGTAAGCACGATTGATTTATTGGAGTTGAGAAAACTGATCCTGGGCATTTACTCTCAATTCCCGCAAAATACCTCCTGGAGATTCTTTGACCAATCTTTAATGGCCAGGATACATGATCGATTAGCGGTTACTGAATTTGAAAATCCATTTATTGAAGCCGTAGAGAAGGAATCTAGTGAACAAGACTTTACAGGAATTAAGATTGGTGATGTAAATGGAAGCGCCAATCCGTCTTTCAATTCTTTGGCTAGTCGCAACAGGGAAAATATTAGCTTAATCTTGCCAGATCTTAAAGTCTCCAAAGGTCAGCTCATTGAAGTACCCGTGTCTCTGGATATCTCTTTATTGGCCGGTATTCAGGCCAGTCTGACATTTGATCAAATGAGTATAGTTGGGATCCACGAATTGAATTCCAGTTTTGGCCATGAACTCTCTTTCAATGAAGCATTGCTTGATAAGGGCATTCTAAACTTTTCCTGGATAAAAGCAATTTCAGATCATCGCACCGATGAACAAATACTTGCCGTAATATATCTTAGGCCAACTCTGGCTGGATTGTTGTCGACAAATGCTCATATAGACTACAAACGTTTAAGTGCAGAAGGATATACTTCCTCACAAAAGACACTTGATGTTAATCTTACGTTTTCAAAAGGAAATTTATATGCCAAACAACTGGATAGAATGGTTTTATGGCAAAATGTTCCCAACCCATTTAGCAATTCTACTGAAATTAAATTTACTATACCTGAAACCGGGAGGGTGGATTGGACGATAACTGATTTGACAGGTAGGGTGATTGAGACCTGGTCGAGGCAAATAACAAAAGGAGATCATACCATCAAGCTTGAAAGAGACAAATTTGAAATGATGGGGATTTACTATTATAAAATGGATTATAATGGTTATTCAGAAATAAAGAAACTAATCTTAATGGAGTAAGAATTTAGAATTTCATTGTTTTATTTTCAGAAACCCCGCCAGCGAACTGGTGGGGTTTTCTTTTTTATATACGGTTTTATTGTAAATCGTAATGATTTTTTATTCAGTTGTTAACATATCTTTCGAAGTTGATACATGTAATCAATTGATTATATGATTTAATAAATATTATATAATATTATAATATTAAAAATACCATAAATAGGGTATTTGATAATAGGTCCACTAAAATATATTTGTGACATATTATTATATTACATAATATGATAATATATCTTAAACAGAGAATGAGTGCATATTGAATATTATAATTAAGTAATATTTAATAATGTTGAAGATATAAAGGGTTTCGATAAAAAGGCCTGATGAACCTCCTGAACAAAATGATAATTGAACTGAGTCGTAACTCCGTCAGTACCCCATTTTCTGACACGTTGCGGTGAAGAAGCGGGCTGCAAAGGCATCCCATCCCATTAATTCATTAAAACTAAAATTAAGTCTCATGGAGAAAACTCAACGCACGATTGCAGAGAGAGTGGCGTGTTTCTGCAAGCTAAGTACCATCCTGCTCATTGTATTAATCTCAAGTACTCACAAAGCTGCAAGCCAATGTACTATGGTTTGCCACAATATCAATCTTTCACTAGACACGATCGTAGGCGGAAAGACAACCCTGGTTCCGGAACATGTGTTGTCTAGTCTTGGTGCTTGTACAAGCGACAATTTCAAAATAGCGTTGTACGATCCTTATGGAACAGAAATCGGCAATATGATCGATTGTAGGTGGGTAGGTTACACCCTAATAGTTAAGGTAATAGAATTAGCAACAGATAATAGTTGTTGGGCAAAAGTCAAAATAGAAGATAAAGCCGGCCCTAATTTGAATTGCGTAAAAGATACTATTTCCTGTCTTTTATTAAATGCATATAGTATTGGAGCAGATAAATTCCCTCTTGGAAATGCAACCGATAATTGTTCAATCCCATCTAAGGTGAGTATCTCTATGGTTTGTACGGAATTTCCCTGTTCTGATGCCAACTTTGTTTCCCTTTGTGCCAGGACGGTAATTGCTACCGATCAGTGGGGACTCACCAGCACTTGTGTGGATTCACTTTGGGTTACAAAAGATTCAATACAAAATGTACTCACTGCCAGAGATACAGTTATTGATTGTACTATTGCAGATACGATTGCTAAAGACGCAAATGGCAACCCGCTACCACAACGAGTAGGAGTACCAACTATAAAAGGTAATCCGGTGTGGCCAAACAATAATCTCTGTAAAATTCTAAGCAGGTATTCAGACCTGGTTTATCCTATTTGCGGAAAAAGTAGGAAGATAAGACGTCAGTGGACGATCACCGACTGGTGTACGAAAAAGGATACTACAGTAATGCAATGGATAAAAATTATTGATACGACGGATCCAACAGTCATTGGACAGCTAGAACCAATAACGGCCTATGCAGGTCCTCATGATTGCAATACGCTTGTGGTCTTGCCAAAACCTCGTGTCACTGATTGTTCAGGTATTCAGTCTATTAATTATTCAGTAATAATCCTTAAATCAGGTGGACTACCGGTTATTTTATCAGGAACGTTTACAGAGAATAGTGTCAAATTATATCTGCCGTCAGGGATTGACACTGTACGTTATACCATTTTCGACTCTTGTTTAAATGTTACACAGGCGGTACAGGTAGTCAATGTCAATGATGTCACGCCCCCAACTCCTGTATGTGATGCTAATACTACCACTACCTTAGACCCGGCTCAATGTTCAGCCCGTATATACGCTCGGGACCTGGACAACGGAAGCACGGATAATTGCTGCACGGAACTTTATTTTTCCATATATACTATGGATTCCCTGGTTATATATCAGCAATTACTGGTGAGTAAAATAAAACTTAAATATGGTGAAGCCGTATATAATAACAAACGAACCTTCTTCGATTTATTGATCGATAAATATATCAATTGCAAGCATTTTCTGGATTATGTAGACCTGAAGGACTGCGGAGATAAACAAGTAGTGCTGAGAGTTTACGAAGCTTGCAATGTTCCTTTGTATGACCCTCATATTCATGGAGACTCTGAACACAGTCATTACTGTAAGTCTGCTTATGGTTCGGAAATAATTGATATTGATTATATCGTGGAAAAAGTATTATTAGGGAACGTTCCTGCGCATCCCGATGATCTGGACATTATAATAAAAGCCAAAAATTATAATGATTGTATGATAAGGATCAATGTGCAGGATAAGCAACCACCTACCTGCGAGGTCGATCCGATAAAATATGGATACTGTGATGGTGTACCATATGAAAATAATGAATGGACCACTTCAAATAATTATAATTCAGTGGATCTGGATTGTCAGGGTGCCAACGGTAAATACGATCCGGAATATCTTGAATGGTCGAATAAATATGATAATGGTAAAAAGGTAAATCCTTACTCACTTTTTGATAGTGCAATTTTCAAAGATAATTGCGGGGAAGTAAAGGTTACCTCCACTATCACCGGAAGTGTCAATAATTGTGGGAAAGGAACATTAGTCAAAACATGGGTAGGTACTGATAAATGCGGACAATTAACCACTACCTGTTCTCAAAAATTGATTATGCTGCATCGATCTGATTTTGTAGCATTATTTCCAAAGGATATTGAGACAGATTGCCTGGATAAGCTCCCGGGAATTAATAATCCATCTGGAGAATTTTATCCAAAAATATTTGATGATGATTGTGAGCAAATTGGAATCTCTTACCAGGACACCCGGTATGAATTAGCTCATGATGCTTGTTTTAAAATCGTACGAGTCTGGAAACTGATCGATTGGTGTGCCTATGATCCTGATCAATATAAAAGATATTCAGATTATATAGTAGATACTACTAACGAAAACAGGGCTACTCCTGATCGGACGAGTCCCAGGAATTGTTCTTTCAGATATCTTAAAGACAATGGTGATGGATATATAACGTACACCCAGTTCATTAAGGTAATTAATAAAGTGGCACCTACCATCACAAAAGTAGATAGCGTAGTAACCTGTGCTGCCAATTCAGCAACCTGTTTGGGTCATGTAAGATTAAAAATGAGCGGTAGCGATGATTGTACTGCAGCATCCGAACTTAAATGGAGTATTCAGATAGATTCATTCAATGATGGAACTGTAAACAAAGTAATTGAGGTGACCGGATCTATGGCAACCCTTGATGCAGACTTCGGAGTAGGCAAACATAAAGTTACTTTTTTACTATCTGACCTGTGCAGTAATGTAACTACAAGAGAGAGCATCGTTGATGTAAGACTATGCAAAAAACCAACCCCATATCTGCTCAATGGCCTTGCAGCAGATCTAATGCCGATAGATGCGAATAAAGACGGGATTCCTGAATCAGGAATGCTGGTCATATGGGCGAAAGATTTTAATCTAAGTAGTGTTGCCGCATGTGGACAGGAGATTGTAGCATATTCATTCTCCAGTGATACGACTAAGAAATCTATTACGTTCACCTGTGATAGTGTTGGACAGAGATTTGTGAACGTGTGGGTTACGGATAATTATGGAAACCAGGATTTTGCAAATACATATATTTTGATTCAAGACAATAATAAAGCTTGTACAGGAGGTGTTCAGCCACTTAAGGCAACTATTAATGGTATAGTCAAAACGGATGAAAAACTGGATATTGAAAAAGTCAATGTTTCGCTCATAGGCAGCAATGCAGCCACTTCAGTCACTCAAACAGATGGAGTATATGCATTTCCTAACATGCAAATAGGTGGCGCTTATAAAGTAATGCCTAAGAAAAATATTAATCCAATGAATGGAGTGTCAACCCTGGATTTATTATTGATTCAAAAGCACATACTTGGAGTGCAGGCTCTTACCTCACCTTACAGGATCATTGCAGCAGATATTAATAAATCTAATGACATATCCTCTGTAGATCTGGTAGAACTTAGAAAATTGATATTGGGAGTATATGAGAATTTCCCTCAAAATGAATCCTGGAGGTTTGTTTCTTCAGATTATAAATTCAAGAGTTCTACAAATCCGTTTGGAGAAACTTTCCCTGAATCTTATTCCATTAGTAAATTTTCACAGAATGTTTCTGCTGATTTTGTCGGAATCAAAATTGGTGATGTGAATGGATCGGTGACACCTAATCAGCTTATGGGTAGCGAAGTTAGATCACCCGGGAAATCTATGATTCTGCATACTGAAGAACAGGCATTTAAAGCCAATGATATTGTTGAGATACCTGTTTCTATTAGTTCTGAAGAAGTAATCCAGGGTTATCAATTTACGATTGGATTTGATGCGACTAAACTTCAGTTCATCACATTGAATACATCGAGTACTGAAATGACAATGGCCAATTTTGGAACTCAACGTGTTAATCAGGGAATACTAACTACAAGTTTTGCTACGCTGCATCCTTTGACCAATTCAGATAAGGCTTTATTTATTTTAAAATTCAAAGCTTTAAAAGCAGGTCAGCTCAGTGACGTCATCCATTTGAACTCTAAGCTGACAATGGCTGAAGCTTATAATCTGAATAATGAAATATTATCTGTACAGTTGGATGTAAATAATAAAACTTCAATCCATTCCTACACCTTGCTTCAGAACCTGCCAAATCCATTCCAGCATATAACAAAGATTGGATTCATTTTACCTCAAGCTGGAAAAGCCAGCCTTACCATTTTTGACTTAAGCGGAAGGGCTTTAAAATCCATAGAAGGACAATACGTAAAAGGGTATAATGAGCTGTCGATTTTAAAATCCGAATTAATGGCTTCCGGAGTATTTTATTATCAATTACAAGCTGAAGGGTTTACAGCTACTAAGAAGATGATTGTTTTAGAATAAAAACATAGTTTTAGAATATACTGTTTTTGGGATGGGACCCCTCTTTGCCAACGGGTGAAGGGGGTCTTTTTTTATTTATACATTAAATCGTCTATTTTTGCATCGTATAATGGGAAGAGCGATAGGGATTGATTATGGTGCTAAAAGGACTGGAATAGCAGTGACTGACCCCTTACGGATAAGTGTCAATCCTCTTGGTACAATACAAACAGAGGAGCTTGAGCCTTATCTGATACAATACCTTAAGAAAGAGCCGGTAGACCTGATCGTATTGGGTGATCCATATCACAAAGATGGTACTCCTACCGATTTAAGCAAATCTATTCATTTATTGGGTGACTGGCTAAAAAAAACGTTTACCGGAACGGACGTTAGATACGTAGATGAAAGAAATACCAGTGTCCGTGCTGTTGAAGTGTTGGTAAAAAAAGGTACGCCCAAATCAAAAAGAAATAAAGAAGCTATCGATCAAATGAGTGCCATTTTAATTTTACAAAAATATTTAAATCATATTTGAATATGGTATTACCAATTTATGCTTATGGACAACCGGTATTGAAACAAGAGGGGGAACTGATTGACCCTTTGACTTATCCTGAATTTGATGTATTGGTAAAAAATATGTTTGAAACAATGTATGCTGCCAAGGGAGTGGGTCTGGCTGCACCGCAGATAGGGCTAAAAATTAAATTGTTTATCATGGACACGATGCCTTATGTAGAAGAAGGTAAAGACTTTACCGGTATAAAAAAGGTTTTTGTCAATGCTTCCATTTTAGAAGAAAGTGGTGAAGAATGGCCGTTTGAAGAAGGATGTCTTAGTATACCCGATTTAAGAGCGGATGTGGACAGACATCCGGCCATTAAGATAGAATATATGGACGAAGCAGGGCAACTACATATTGAAGAATATGCCGGATTAAATGCACGGGTTATTCAGCATGAATATGATCATACCCTTGGAAAATTATTTATTGATCGACTCAAGCCGCTCAAGAAAAGAATGGTACAACGCCGATTGGATGCTATAAAGAAGGGGCAGATAGAAGCTGACTATAAATTAAAATTCTACCGGAGCAAACCTTAATCCCGAAAAGCAATTATTCGCTGAATATATTTCCCAAGGATATCAAATTCAATGTTGACATTATGACCATTTTGCAATGCATTAAAATTAGTATGGTGATAAGTATATGGAATGATTGAGACACTAAATGTTGAGTCCTCCAATGCTGAAATGGTCAGGCTGACTCCATTAATGCAGATGGATCCTTTGTACACAATCAACTGTTTATATTTTTCAGGAATCTCAAAGGAATATTCCCAACTTCCATCCAGATCTTTCACTGCAATGCACTTGGAGACACAATCTACATGACCCTGTACGAAATGCCCATCCATTCTGCTGTTTGCGAGAATGCTTCTTTCAAGATTGAGGGCATCACCCACTTGTATAGATCTAAAATTGCTGACGTTCAATGTTTCTTCAATTAAGGTGCAGCGGTACCAATCTTCTCCAATGGAGTCTATGGTAAGGCACACACCGTTATGAGCAATGCTTTGATCTATTTTTAATTCATTGGTGAAATCAGAATGGATATAAAATTCAAGATTGGTATGGGAACCTGAGATTTTGGTAACGATACCTTTAGACTCGATAATACCTGTAAACATTAATTAATGGATGATCTGAATGAACCCTTTTCTATCTTCTATACGCTGACCCGAATTTTCTGGAAATCCGAATACTTTGCAGACATAAAAATATACTCCATCGCTGATTTCTTTCTGTTTTTGATCCCGGCCATCCCATTTTAACGAAGGATCTTCTGTCTGATATAATAACTCACCCCAGCGATTAAATACTTCAAATTTTACTTTAATTACACCTGAATTGATCCTTGGAGTAAATATATCATTTTGTCCATCATCATTTGGTGTAAAGCTATTAGGTAATTCATATTCTAAACCACAACTGGCCGGACATATTTCCCCTAGTTTTGATGATTCATTTTTATTTTTATCTACGGCAGTCAGTATATAACAACCCGTAAATCCGGAATCAGGAATATGCCTGAATGTTCGGAGATTTAAATCTGCAATGGTTGCTATTTTCGAATAAGTACCGGATAAACTATTGTTTTTAAAGTATAAATTGAATGCAGCTATATCATCAATAAAACAAGTGTCTGTTGATTTGATCGACCAGGTAATATCATTGATCACATTGCCTTTGCTGTCTTTTAATGAACAATCCCTGCTTATCGTAATTAGGGGTGTACAGGGTGCAGTGGAATCCACAGGTGTAATACATTTCTCCTGTGAGAAATTAGTTAAAGGAGATGGTAACCCAATGATGCCATAAGAACCAATCGATTTAATTTTATAACAATATTCCGTGTTGTTTACCACGGTTAAGTCATTGTACGTGTGCTCATTGGTGATACCGATGGCAGAAAAATTGGTTACCCCCGATTTGCGATATATTTCAAAGGAGGAATTATTCCACGGTACTTGTTCCATCCAGGAAAGTGTGACTAACCTATCTTTACCTTTGGTATTCATATAAACAGTACTGGCAGGAGAGGAGTTACCTATTGGATTATTTGATGGGCCTGAAGAAAACTGTATTTGATAAGAATAAGCTTTAGCAACTGTATTGAGATTAATATCAATATATATGGAATCTTTAAAATTTGCGAAACTAGCTGATGTAAATACTGCACCGGGAATAGGACTAAATACGGATGCAGCTGTATAGATACCTTCAGCTTTTGTTAATTGTATTCGATATGGACCAGGCCTGTTAATCGTGTCGAGATCATCTGCAAGCGGCATTATCCATTTTATC
The DNA here is from genome assembly GCA_040007895.1 of Saprospiraceae bacterium. GTDB lineage: Bacteria > Bacteroidota > Bacteroidia > Chitinophagales > Saprospiraceae > JADJLQ01. The sequence continues at coordinate 19,026 of JBDTUE010000035.1, forward strand.
TCTACCTGTCCGGTATTGATATCCGTTTTAGTGACGGTAGCTTCAACAATAAATGGTAAATCTCTTTTAAGTTGAACACAAGCTTCATCCGAAGGTAAACTCGCTACCCGGTTATATGAATTTCCTCCGGGAGATTTAAGTGCAAATTCGGCTAATATCCTATAACAATGGGTCTTGCCGTTTTCTAACATATTATCCTCATAAAAATAGATATCATTGGATTTGCTGAGCACATTGGAAGCAATTTTTACATAACCCCTACCTGCCAGGCCAGGCTTACAACTATCCATCGGGAATTGAGTGCTGTTAATTTTACGCCATATCGAAAATCCTTTGAAATAATCGTTTATAGTGACGGCACAGGAATTAGGATAAGTCCAGGTTAATTTTACTTTTTCATTGCCGGCATTCGTAGCAAGAACATTTTGAGGTGGAGGTCCTACAACTTTTATTCGCACAGTTCTTAAATCAGCAATACCGGTGGTATCATTTTTGCCATTATCAACAGCCCTGAAAACTATACTATAAGGAATATCAGAAATGTGCTCACATGTTGTATTCCAGCTAAATAGTCCCGTTGCAATTTGATTTTGATAGCCAGCCGGAGCAATAAACTGAGCTTTGTTGACAATTACATTAAAAGGACCTCCTAAAGCGGACAAGGCAATTTTTTGACTTGCGTTTTTATCTTTTGCCTGAATAGAAAATTCTACTCTGTTACCCGCAATCACGCAGATATCATTTGGTACGGTCAGTTCAGGGGGATCATTACTGCAATTTTCAATAGTAATTTGCATATCCCGGATGATGGAATTAAGTAGAATTCCATTCCTGTATTCTTTAATCAATATAGCGATATTGTATTCGCCTTCTTTTTGAGGTGCGTTCCACTCAAAATTGCCCGTGATTTTATCAAGATTAATTTTATTATCGGGGCCTGGAGTTATTTGATCGGGAAATTTATAATTAGGCACTTCAGCATCCCTTGCTTGAAATGGAACGATCAGTTCATATGCCAGTGAATCTCCATCCGGATCATATGCATTAATGTTATGAACAAATTTTTTACCAATACATCCAAAATCTATTGGTGGCTGAAGCAAGACTGCAGAATTATTGTAACCCTGAATAGTAGAGTTTAATAAAGTGAGCGTAGTAGCCAAATGAAATTGTATACCTATAGAATTAGGATAGTTGAGATTTAAAATATTACCCACCCTGTTAGGATCTGTCATAGATATAGTATAGGTGCCTACCCCGGGATAAGTATGTTCCGCAACATATTTATTTTTCTTTGTATCATTTGGGAGCAATTCCCCTTTAGCCTGTGGGCCATTGATACGATATACATACTGAGTCTGACCATCTCCCCAGATCACGGGAATACTGTCCCTGTCAGCTCCACCACTGCTGGCTTTTGTATAGGTGGTGACGGTCATTCTGATTCTCAGCGGTCCTATCTGTTCATAGGTGATTTCACCTGCCCTGTTATGAGTCGCAAATAAATAGCAGACCTGGAATGCAAATAGGATTGGTAATATTATTCTTTTAATGTTCAAATTCTCTGTATAAACGATCGGGATGAGGTAATGGAACAAAAATACCTGATTTTTTTCAGTCTATGACTTAAGACAATGATGCAGGGAAATCATCCAGTTTAAAGGCAGGATTCCAAATATCTGATTGATTTTAGATAAGTCAAAGACACTGTAGGCTGGCCTTGGTGCCGGACGGGGGAATTGAATAGTCGAAACAGGAATTAACCTACAATCTATGCCTGAATATTTTATTATTTCTGTTGCGAAATCGTACCAGGAGATAAATCCCGAATTGGAAAAATTAAAAATACCTGTAACGGTGGGTTCAGTTTTATTTAATAACAGCTTATCCAGAACAATTAAAATGGCATCGGCCAGGTCAGGGGTATAGGTGGGAGATCCAATTTGATCGTCAACTATTTCAAGTTCCTTTTTAGTTTTCGCCAACCGGAGAATAGTATTCACAAAATTTTGTCCGGCCTTTGAATAAACCCAGGAAGTGCGGATTATTATCGTTTGATCATTATAATACAATGCTTCTTGTTCTCCGACATACTTAGAGATAGCATAAATACTTTTAGGATTACATGTACTTGTTTCTTTTAATGGTATTTTCTGTCCATTATCATAAACATAATCCGAAGAAAAATGTATGAATGGAATTTTTCTTTGATGACAAGCCTTGGCTAATAATTTAGGGGCAATTGCATTGACTTTCCACGCAGATTCTATGTCGGATTGTGCCGCATCTACTGCAGTAAATGCCGCACAATTAATTACAGCGTGAAAATCATAATTAAAGATTTTATCAATGGATGCCTGATCGCATATATTGAATTCGGCATGAGAGAATGAAACAGGTTTGAAATGAAATGATTCTGATATAGTCTTTATACATTGAGATCCTACCTGGCCCTGTGACCCCGTGATCAATATTTTGTATTGAACGGACATAGGCAATTATAGGTAAGGAAGGTTTGCATCCTTCAAGGATATTTGATAATCAATGTCTACTGGTGGCCAGTCAATGGCAATGGAAGGATCGTCATATCGTATACCACTTTCAGATAACGGATGATAATAGGAATCACATTTGTATTGAAATAATGCCGATGCTGAAAGTACGAGGTATCCATGTGCAAATCCCGCAGGTATAAATAGCATATGATGATTCTGGTCACTTAATTCCACACCGACGTGACTTCCATACGTTGGAGATCCTGGCCGTACATCTACTGCTACATCAAAAACCTTACCCTGGGTTACTCTCACCAATTTAGATTGACCATATGGTGGTTTTTGAAAATGAAGCCCCCGGAGAACTCCTTTTGATGACAAAGCCTGATTATCCTGAATAAAATCGCAATCTATACCATGAGCTTTAAAATCCTTTTTTGAGTAAGATTCGTAAAAGTATCCACGATCATCACCAAAAATTTTTGGTTTTATGAGCACCAATCCATCAATATGGAAATGTTCAGTCTCAAATATCATTATTCTTTATCTTTAAAAAACATAGAAATAGGGATACCAGTCAGGCTAAACCGTTCTCTGAGTTGGTTTTCCAGATATTGTTTGTAGCTATTCTGTACATAATCAGGATTACTGCAGAAAAAAGCAAAAGCCGGATACGTCTTTTGTACCTGAGTGAGGTATTTTATTTTAATCATTTTACCCCGGTAATGAGGAGGAGGATTCTTTTCGGTTGTTTGTTTGAGAAAGTCTATCAGGTCCGAAGTTTTTATCTTTTGTTTTCTGCGTTCATACACAGCCAAAGCAGTCTCTACAACCTGGAAGATGCGTTGTTTGTTTTGAGCGGAAATAAATAAAATTGGAATATCATTAAACGGGGCGAGTTTATGCTTTAATGCTTTTTCGTATTCATGCATTGAATTCGTATCCTTTTCTATCAGGTCCCATTTGTTGACTAATAAAACAATTCCTTTATGCTTTTTTATCGCCAGGCTAAACAAGTTTGAATCCTGTGCTTCGATCCCATGCCTCGCATCAACCATAAGAAGGCACACATCACATTCTTCAAGTGATTTAATAGCTCTTATCACCGAATAGAATTCAAGATCTTCATGTACCTTGGTTTTTCTACGAATCCCTGCTGTATCGACTAAGACAAATTCTTTCCCAAACTTATTATAAACCGTATGAATTACATCCCTCGTAGTGCCGGGAACGTCAGTTACTATGTTTCTTTCTTCTCCAATTAATGAATTTAATAGCGTTGATTTTCCAACATTAGGCTGACCGATGATCGTGATTTGAGGCAATCTATCAGCTGGTGGTGTTGGCTCAGGATCATTAAATACCTCTACCACATCATCCAATATTTCTCCTACTCCGGTGCCACTGATGGAAGATAGAAAATAAGTATTCTCAAATCCTAATCCATAGAATTCATTGGCAAGAAGCATTCGTTGTGGATTATCTACTTTATTAACTGCCAGATAAACATTTTTCTTTGTTCGTCTCAAGAGGTCAGCCACTTGCTCATCCAGATCTGTAATCCCTGTAGTCACATCAACCATGAATATAATCGCATTGGCTTCTTCAATGGCCAGTTTTACCTGATGACGGATTGCTTTTTCAAATACATCTTCAGAATTTTTTACAAACCCCCCGGTATCAACTATAGTGAATGACTTACCATTCCAATCACTAGTGCCATACATTCTATCTCGGGTCACACCGCTGGTATCATCGATGATTGCCTGCCGCTCACCAAATAACCTATTGAACAACGTTGATTTACCTACATTGGGGCGACCGACTATCGCTACGATATTACTCATGTTTGATTTCTATAAATGGATTAATAACCATATTTTTTTAAAACTTCGGGATTATTCCGCCAGTTTTTTTCTGTCTTTATCTGTAGATCCAGGTAAACCTGATGGCCTACAAAATCTTCTATTTTTTCCCTTGCCTGCATGCCAAGATCTTTAATATTTTTTCCATTTTGCCCTAACAAAATTGCTTTTTGGCTTTCGCGCTCCACAATAATATATACGTGAATTTTTGCAAATGGTTTGCCATCTTTTTCTGATTCCTTATAATCCTGAACCTGAACTTCAGAAGAGTAGGGGATCTCATCGTAATAGGTTTCGAAAATAGTTTCCCGGATCATTTCAGCAATGAAAAATCGTTCATGCCGATCGCTTAATTCATCTTTTGGAAAATAAGCCGGGCCTTCAGGTAAGATGGGAAGAATAGAATCCATCAATTTGGAAGTGCCCGTAGAATGAAGCGCTGAAACAATAAAATGATCTTTAAATTCATAAAGTTTCTTCCATTGATTGACCAGGTTTTCACATCTGGTCAGACTGAAGAGATCAGATTTATTGACGATAAGAAATACTGGTGTTTTGGTTTTACGCAGGGGAGCAATCATTTCCTCTTCGGGTACTTCCTCTGGATTAGTACAAAATAAAATCAAATCGGCATCATGAATACCGGAATGAGCCAGCATGTTCATTCGTTCCTGAAGTTTGTATTGAGGCTCACGAATCATACCGGGAGCATCAGAAAATATGGCCTGGTGGGTTTCATCATTGAAAATAATGAAAATCCTATGGCGGGTAGTTTGAGGCCGGTTTGAAATAATCGCCAACTTTTGACCGCAAAGTGATTTTACCAGGCTGGATTTACCCACATTGGGATTTCCAAATAAATGAATAAAACCTGAATAATGACCTGATGACATAAGGGCAAAGATACTGAATCGGCAACTGATATGAACTATTGATTATCAGGATGCTATGGTGCCCTCAATTCCGGAGTCTTTTTGTTTGGCGATGCATAGCATGATTAACAGCAAAATACAGGCTGGAAGGATCAAGGCGCCTCCATTCGATATCATTAAATACTTCACCAAAATGGACATAGTGTTGTAAACCAGTTTGTTTTAATTCATCTTCAATATGATCCATCACGCCTAACATCACAATCCATCCTCCGGTTTCAGAAATTTCTTCATACCATTCTTCATAATAACAATCATCTGAACCGTGAAAATTGAGGACATTATCCAGAATTAAAATGAATCGGTTGATGTCGTGGGCCATAAGTTTTTCAATGACCTGTCTTTTGAGGTACATCACATCATTTTGTATAGCATCGTTCCATTCACCGATCAATTCGATAATAGCAAATTGCTCGGCATAATCCACAAAGAGGATTTTCAAATACAAGGTTTCAGATTCAATAGTATCCCATTGCGGGTGGATATAAAAATTATAGATAGTATTGGAATATTGAAATTCATTATAGTGCCGCCCATAGAAAGGGGAGTACTTATCTTCAGACGCTACATAATGATCACGCCATTTGAAATATGGTTCTATATCCTGCATTATTATATAGATGTAAAATTGAGTGAAAATATTATCCCAAACAGGATTAATTTCGAATTTTTTTAATTCTTTTTTAATCAATAAGATCAGCATTTCCGGACCCGAATCTTGTGGCAAAACCTCTTTGGCAAATTGGTTAGCCCGGGAGTTTAATGTGCCCATGGTTCCTGAAATGTCCAGGGAGTTTCTGGAATCAGGAAATTTAATAAATCACAAAAATGATATCCTGCACCTTGCTAAAAAACAAATCGAAGCTGAAAATAAATTGGCCTCTTCCTCCAATGGCGAATGGTTGATTTGTGATACGGATGTATTAGTCCTTTATATCTGGTGTCGCGAAAAATTTTCACCTGTTCCTGCAGCTCTTGATGCGCTCGTTCAGTATCATAGGTACAATTTTACTTTATTGTGCAGCCCCGATTTACCTTGGGTTCATGATCCGTGGAGAGAAAACCCAACGGACAGGCAAAGATTATTTGTTCAGTATAAAGCTATGTTGGATCAATGGAAAGTCCCTTACGCTGTTATTAGTGGCTCCGGGATAGCAAGATACCATCTTGCAAAGAAAATACTTAGCCCTATATTGAAATAACTTAATTTTGCCACATCTCACGATACCGGGGTGCCTACTGGTCTATTGATCAAGGCTGAGATTATACCCGTCGAACCTGCTGGGTAATTCCAGAGAGGAATTTGATGCTAAAGCTCCGTGTA
>JBDTUE010000036.1:0-24769 GCA_040007895.1 Saprospiraceae bacterium
TAGCTCGTCGGGCTCATAACCCGAAGGTCGTAGGTTCAAGTCCTGCTCCCGCTACAAAATCAAGAGTTGTCGATTAATTTCGATGACTCTTTTTTATTTTAATTTGTCTGGAAATTCAACCAATTTTGGGCAATGTTAAATGAGGTTTACATCGTCTCAACTAAAAGAACCCCGTTTGGCAGCTTTGGAGGAATCCTGACTCCATTAAAAGCGGTGGATCTGGGTGCCCACGCTATACGAAATACCATTGATGATGTCGGAATTGATAAAAACCTGGTAGAAGAGGTAATTTTTGGCAACGTTTACAGCGCTAATATTGGACAGGCTCCGGCACGCCAGGCTGCTATATTGGCAGGTTTGCCTTATCATACTTCATGTACGACAGTTAACAAAGTTTGTGCTTCCGGTATGAAAGCATTGATGTTAGGGGCACAAAGCATTGCTCTTGGCCACCGGGATCTCATAATGGTCGGAGGGATGGAAAGTATGTCCAATGTGCCCTACTACCTGCCTAAACTACGATGGGGGAATAAGTATGGAAACATTGAGACGATCGATGGATTGCAGAAGGATGGCCTGCAGGATGCATACGATCATTGTGCCATGGGTGTGTCAGCTGATGAAACAGCTAGACGATATACGATCTCCCGCAGTGAACAGGATGAATATGCAATAAGATCCTATAAATTATCTGCAAAAGCCTGGGAAGAAAATGCATTTAAGAATGAAGTAGTACCGATTAATATTGAATTGGCTCCCGGTAAAAACAACCTTGTTGAAAAGGATGAAGAATATTCTAAAGTAAACTTCGATAAAATTCCTCAGTTAAAACCTTCTTTCAGTAAGGATGGAACAGTTACCGCAGCCAATGCATCAACGATAAATGACGGCTCTGCTGCATTATTACTTGCATCAGGGTCTAAAATTAAAGAATTAAACCTCAGCCCTTTGGCCAGGATTGTTTCATACGCAGATGCAGAGCAAGAGCCTAAATGGTTTACGACTACTCCCACCATTGCTGCACCATTGGCTCTGAGCAAAGCTGGTTTGAGTCTGAAAGACATAGATTTTTTTGAAGTCAATGAAGCTTTTTCAGTGGTAGCGTTGGCTTTTGCCAAAGTGCTTGAAATCGATTTAAATAAATTAAACATCCGCGGAGGTGCTGTTTCACTTGGACACCCATTGGGAGCTTCAGGAGCGAGGATTATTGGGGCCTTGGTAAATATCCTTATATCTGAAGGAGGTAGATATGGATTGGCTGCGATTTGTAATGGTGGGGGTGGAGCCAGTGCGGTAATCATTGAGAAATGTTAATTTGTCGTTAATATATTTATTCGATTACAAGGATTTTACAATATAAATGATCTAAATAGGGTTCATTTTTGTTGTAGCTAAATTCAACTTATTATAATGTTCAGACTCATTTTATTATTCTCGGTATTATTTAAAACAGGTAATGTTCAAGAACATGCTGTAAACTTTAATCTTAAATCAACTATTAATCTGATGGATCCTGTAAAAAAATATGAAGTAGCCACATTTGGCGGGGGTTGTTTCTGGTGTACTGAAGCAATGTTCCACGAGTTAGATGGGGTAATAAAAGTAGAGTCTGGTTATGCAGGCGGGAATGTACCAAATCCCACTTACAAGCAAGTATGTACGGGCACTACCGGGCATGCTGAAGTCATTCAAATCACCTTTGATCCCGAAAAAATTTCATTTGATGAAATATTACTGGTTCATTTTACAACGCACGACCCGACTACTCTCAACAGGCAGGGTAATGATGCAGGTACTCAATATCGCAGTGTAGTTTTTTATCACGATGAAACTCAGAAAATATCGGCTCAAAAGGCAGTCAAAGAAGTAGCTCCTGCTATCTGGAATAATAAACCTATTACGACAGAAGTAGTCGCTTTTGATACTTTTTATAAAGCTGAAGATTATCATCAGGATTATCTTGAAAATAATCCCAATCAACCGTATTGTGTATACGTAGTCAATCCTAAGGTTGAAAAATTCAGAAAATTATTTAAAGACAAACTAAAAAAACATGGCTGATCCATTCAATGAATTGACAAAGGAAGAAGAGCGTGTTATTTTACATAAGGGTACTGAACGGCCTTTCACAGGTGAATACGATAATTTCTTTGTAGAGGGTACTTATATCTGCAGGCGATGCAATACTCCACTGTATGAATCGAAAGATAAATTCCATAGTGGTTGTGGATGGCCCAGCTTTGATGATGAAATCCCCGGAGCTGTTATAAAGGAAACCGATGCGGACGGAAGGCGCACAGAGATCTTATGTGCTAATTGCGGGGGGCACCTTGGTCATGTATTTACCGGCGAAAGACTTACAACAAAAAATACCCGTCACTGTGTCAATTCTCTCAGTATGAAATTCATACCTAAAAAAACGAGTTAATTCGTTTGCGACATTAAAGTTTTTGTGATGGGGAAAAGATAAATTTTCAATCCCTTCCTTGCGGGATTATTAATTATATTTATCATTCATTGATAAATGTAATTATGAAAAGGCTCTCTGTTTTAATTATTGTTTTTTATTCTTTTTATACTGTAAAAGCACAGGAGACATTTCCGAAAAATGATATAGCATTCAGCAAAAATGATTGTTATGCATTTACAAATGTTACCTTGATCAGACAGGCTGATCAGCCACCCATTACGAATGCTACCCTCATTATTAAAAACGGAAAGATTCTATCCCTCGGTCAGTCCGTTTCCATACCGGCCGAGGCTCAGGTAAAAGATTGTAAGGGCAAATTTATTTACCCTTCCTTCATTGATGTATACTCTGACTATGGTACACCTGCACCACCCCGTAATTCAAACAGGGGATTTAATACTCCGTCTATAATGACGAATGAAGCAAAGTATGCCGCCGGCTGGAATAGTGCACTCAAAGCTGAAGCAGATGCATCTAAAGTATTTCAACTGAATAATGCAAAAGCAAAGGAGTACAGAACGAATGGATTCGGAATAGTAAATACCCATATTATGGATGGTATTGTACGGGGCACCGGTTCCATTGTAGCTCTTTCCAATGTAAAAGAAAATCTTGCTATCCTCAGAGAGAAGTCCTCAGCCTTCTTTTCCTTTTCTAAAGGATCATCCAGCCAGGATTATCCAAACTCATTGATGGGCTCTATTGCTTTATTGAGACAAACGTTTTTAGATGGACAGTGGTACAAGAATAAACCGGCTACGGAAGGGACCAATCTTTCGTTGAGTGCATTCAATCAATTATTGCAGTATCCATTAATCTTTGAATGTGGTGATAAATGGAATGATCTCAGGGCAAATAAAATCGCTACTGAATTTGGTGTCAACTTTATTCTGCTTGCAGGTACGAATGAATACCAACGCATTAATGATATAAAGAATACTAAAGCTAAACTAATCGTGCCTCTGAATTTTCCAAACGCCATGGATGTAGATGATCCTAACGACGCCAGGATGGTATCTCTTGCTGATATGAAACAATGGGAACTTGCGCCATCTAATCCCGCCAGTATTGAAAAAGCAGGAATCGTATTTGCATTGACGATGAATGGCCTCAGAGAATCTTCTGGTTTCATATCCAATCTGAATAAAGCAATTCAATATGGATTAAGTGAAAATATGGCCTTAGATGCACTCACTCGTATTCCCGCTACTATGCTGGGTATAAGCGATCAGGCAGGATCTCTGGACATAGGTAAGCTAGCCAATTTTATTATTACTTCAGGACCATTGTTTAAGGAAAAAACTAATATTCTTCAAAACTGGATTCAGGGAGAACCTTATGAAATTAAAAGTGAAGGGTGGAATGAATTCAAAGCTGATTATGTGCTTTCAATGAACCAAAATAAATACAAAGTAGTGATGAGTGGAGAATCCTTAACCAGTCCATCTGCAAAAATTATTCAGCAGGATACCATTAAACTCGATATGACCTTAAATGATAAATTAATCAACCTCAGCTTTTCATTTAAACAAGACAGCGGGAAAACCAACAGACTGAGTGGGGTTGCAGTTGGAGACGGATGGAACGGCACAGGAGTTTTGGTCAATGGTGAGTGGGTAAGATGGTCTATGGTAAAAAATACGATGGAGGCCATGGTTGCCAGTAGCGCTAAAAAAGAATTAATAAAAAAACCTGTAGAGTTATCACCGGTATTATATCCATTTCAAGGTTTTGGAAATACTGTAATTCCAGAAGCTACCGATTTGCTGATACAAAACGCCACCGTCTGGACCAGTGAGAAAGATGGTATCCTGGAACATACAGATCTATTGATTCAAAATGGGAAGATCGCAAGGATAGGTCGCAATTTAAGTGCACCCGGAGCAAAGATTATTGATGCCACCGGAAAACAAATTACTCCGGGTATCATTGATGAGCATAGCCATATTGCCGGTACTGGATCTATCAATGAGTGTTCCCAATCAGTAACTGCTGAAGTAAGAATCGGTGACATCATCAATCCGGACGATATTAATATCTATAGACAGTTGAGTGGGGGAGTTACCACCTCACATATTTTACATGGTAGTTGTAACACCATTGGAGGTCAGACTCAATTGATCAAACTGAGGTGGGGAAAGAACGCTGAAGAAATGAAATTTGAAGGATGGCCCGGATTTATAAAATTTGCATTGGGCGAAAATGTAAAAAGGACAAGCAGTAATGTCAACAACAGATTTCCGGATACTCGCATGGGCGTCGAACAGGTACTTGAAGATGCCTTTCAACGGGCAGTAGATTATCAGAAAGCGGGGCCTGGTAAAAGAATTGACCTTGAGCTGGAAGCATTATCTGAAATTTTAAATCAAAAAAGATTTATCACTTGTCATTCTTATGTGGCTTCTGAAATTTTGTCTTTATTGAATGTGGCAGACAAGTATCATTTCAATGTAAATACATTTACCCATATCCTGGAGGGTTATAAAGTAGCTGACCAAATGAAAAAACATGGATCAGCTGCGGCTGGATTTTCAGACTGGTGGGCTTATAAAATGGAAGTTCAAGATGCAATACCTCAAAATGCGACCATTATGAGTAAAATGGGACTCAACGTAGCCATTAATAGTGACGATGCGGAGATGGCCAGGCGACTTAACCAGGAAGCGGCTAAAAGTATAAAGTATGGAGGAATGTCTGAAACGGATGCTTTGAAAATGGTGACGATTAATCCCGCTACTATGTTGAAAGTAAGTGACCGCACGGGAAGTATTAAGGTAGGTAAAGATGCTGATATCGTGATCTGGAGTGATCATCCGTTAAGTATTTATGCCAAAGCAGAAAAAACGATCGTAGACGGGATTATATATTTTGACAGGGAAAAAGATACTAAGCAACAACAATATGTAGCTGCAGAGAAGAACAGGTTGGTACAAAAAATGATTGGGTCCAAAAAGGGTGGAGCGCGAACTGATACGGCCACCCCTTCATTCCAGGAAGAAGCACAATGTGAACTTGATCATCAACACAGCAATGATCTATGGCACCGATTAGAACTTAGAATGATTGAAACTAACAATAATTAATTTTTAATAGAGCAGGATTTAAATTCAAAATAATGAATAAGCTTTTAATTCTATCCATTTTATTTTTTTGCGGATCGCAAGCATTTCTATTGGGCCAGGACAATATTTATCCGGTAGTGACGCATAATGGAATGACTGCTATCCAGGGAGGTACGATTCACATTGGCAATGGCAATGTGATCACTAATGGTACCATTTTATTCCGGGATGATAAGATAACTGCGGTGGGCGAACATTTAAGTGTTCCTTCCAATACTACTATTATTAATGCTTCCGGAAAACAAATCTATCCTGGTATCATTGCAATGAATACCAATCTGGGATTGGCTGAAATTTCATCCAACAGAGCCTCATCGGACCATACTGAATTGGGTACGATGAATCCCAGCATTCAATCTATCATGGCGTACAATGCTGAAAGCAAAGTAATACCTACAGTAAGAAGTAATGGAATATTATTGGCACATATCGTTCCGCGAGGTGGCACGATCAGTGGCACTAGTAGTGTTGTACAACTGGATGCCTGGAACTTTCAGGACGCAGGTTATAAAATAAATAATGGCATCCATTTGAATTTGCCCGCTATGATCAACCGTCCCCGGGGATTTAATAATCAGAATCAAAATCAGCCTTCGGCCGCTGAAATAATTAAAACTGCTCTTGCTAAAATTGAAGAAGTCCGGAATTTTTTTCGTGAAGCCAAAGCATATCTTTCGATCAAGGAACATGCTCAGACCAATCTTAAATATGAAGCTGTTAAAGGTTTATTTGATCGCAGTCAAAAATTATTCATTCACAGCGACCTGGTCAAAGAAATGATGACTGCATTGGATATTAAAAAAGAATTTGATTTTGACGTAGTGATTGTTGGTGGAGCTGATAGTTGGATGATCGCAGAAACTCTTAAAGAATTTAATGTACCTGTGATATTAAGTGAACCACATTCCCTGCCATCCACACCCGATGATGCCGTAGATCAACCGTATAAGACTGGCTCGGTGCTTCAACATGCAGGAGTTTTATTTTCAATGAGCATAGAAGCCGATCACTGGCAGCAACGATGTATTCCCTTCCAGGCAGGTACTATGGCAGCCTATGGGCTAACTAAAGAAGAAGCTTTATCTGCTATTACACTGAATGCCGCAAAAATACTTGGCATAGATCAAATGACGGGTAGTTTGGAGGTTGGTAAGGATGCCAACATTGTAATTAGTGAAGGTGATATACTGGATATGAAATCAAGTAAAGTCACTTATGCTTTTATTCAGGGAAGACAAATCAACCTGGATAATAAACATACGCAGCTTTATGAAAAGTATAAATTCAAATACAATCTGAAATAAGACTACACTTTAAGATTATATACAGCAAGAGCTGCAATTTCTTCCGGTACTTTTACAGTCATTAGCTTTTCATCAATCCAATTTTTGCAAGCTTGTTTCAATAAAACAGGATCGGTGTCAGAGAATGATTTTTCGGGAAAATAAACATCTACTGTTGTTCTCCATGCGCCGAACTGCCTGACAAAATGTTGAACTAATGAGTTTCCAGGCAACCAAAAATCCTTAGCAGGATCATGATATACCATCGCCAGGGGGACAATGGGTACCTTCAATTCACACGAAACTTCAAAAGCACCTTTTTTAAATTCTTTTGTGGTCTGGCCTACATTCGTAGTGCCCTCCGGACAAAGGAATACACTTATTCCTTGTTGAAGGGCCTCTTTCATTGCATGTATTGCTTTATGTCTGCTGGTTTTATCATCTCTTTTTACAAAGAGGATTCCTGTTATTTTAGCACCATAGCCAATCAACGGGTAATTTTCTATTTCTGCTTTGCCCATGGGCAGAAAATCAAAATAACAAAGAGCAAGAATGGGATCAGAAAAACACCGGTGATTAGAAATATAGATTGCAGGAGTAATTTGTTCGAACTGTCCATGTTTGTAGATACGGTATCCTAAAATAGAAAGCATAAACTTTACGAAATACCTTCGAAAAACAAATGATCTCTTGAGGTTGCTTCCTGCAAGGAATGATACAACAATCAGGCAGAATAAAAATAAACTAATAGTAATGACCAAAAAAAATATTCTGGTCCAGGCGAGCAGGTATTTCATTGATAGGTACCGCGGAGACTATTATTTCTAAATTTGTCTTTAGACTAACATCCTCACGGGTTCTTCCAATAAAGATTTTAATGTTTGTAAAAATTGAGCTGCTGTGGCTCCGTCTACCACTCTGTGATCACTGGATAAAGTCACTTTCATGATATGGCCTATTTCTATTTTCCCATCTTTTACAATAGGCGTTTCGGCAATTCCACCAACAGCGAGAATACATGCATCCGGAGGATTAATGATCGCAGTAAACTCATCGACACCAAACATGCCAAGATTGGAAATCGTAAAAGTATTTCCCTGCATTTCATCCGGTTGTAATTTTTTTTCTTTTGCACGACCGGCCAGGTATTGCACTTCAGCATTGATTTGAGTCAGTGTCTTAATATCGGTATAGCGGATTACAGGAACCAATAATCCCTCAGCTACGGCAACGGCTATTCCTATATTAATTTGATTGTTTTGACGAATCGCCTCACCTGTCCAGGAAGAATTGATGGCAGGATGTTTTCTTAAGGCCATAGCACAAGCTTTAACCACTAAATCGTTGAAAGAAAGCTTAGAAGGAGCTATAGCATTCATTGCAGCCCTTGCAGCAACGGCTTTAGTCATATCTATTGCCATGGTGACATAAAAATGAGGTGCTGTAAACATACTTTCACTAAGTCTTCTGGCTATGGTTTTACGCATTTGACTTAGCGGCTTATCTTCAAAAGCTTGTCCAGGGCTTGGAGGTAATACGGGTGCAGCAGCTTTTGAAGGAGCAGGTGCCGGAGTTGCTGTTGTCGTTGATTTAGATTGGATAGCAGATTCGACATCCCTTTTTATGATCCTTCCCTGATCACCACTACCTGACAGTTTGTTTAGATCGAGCCCTTCTTCCTTAGCTATGGCTTTGGCAAGAGGAGATGCTTTGATATGTGTATCTGTAAGTACACTTTCCGATGGTGCAGGTGAGCCTTCAGGGCTGGCAGGTGCAGCAGGTGCAGGTGAGCCTTCAGGGTTGGCAGGTGCAGGTTGATTTTCGATGCCATTTGCCTTAGGTGATTCACTCGATGAAACTCCATTATTGCCTAAAGCAACCTTATAATCTTCCCCTTTTTTGCCGATTACAGCTAAAACAGCATTCACGGCTATAATACCTTTTTCAACACCAATATAAAGTAGATTACCATCATAAAAACTTTCAAGATCCATGGTTGCTTTGTCTGTTTCTACTTCAGCCAATACATCACCAATTTTAATATCATCACCGACTTTTTTATGCCATACCAGGATATTACCTTCCTCCATAGTATCACTCATTCTGGGCATTCTGATTACTTCAGCCATAGATTTCTTTTAATTTGTTGGCAAAGATAGGTTGCGGCAGGCATTTTTTTAGGTTAAAGTAGTTTGGTTCAACCTGAGGATTTGAAGGCATACACCATTTAAGAGACTTGGCTATGATCGTGAATTGAGCCGGATTTCTTACTTCTCATGGTTAATGCATAAATTTGCCAATTCAAGTAATTTCATACATGAGATTTTCCTCTAAATTATTAGAAGAAGCCATGCTGGCTTTTAATACCTTGCCGGGGGTAGGGAAAAAATCTGCATTGCGCATGGCCCTCCACTTAATGAAAAGGGATCATGACTATGCTAAACGATTAGCCGATGCTATCGTCAATGCTAAAGAAGGCATTCGAACTTGTACACAATGTTTTAATTATTCCGATGAATCTATTTGTAGTATCTGCAATGATTCAAGAAGGGATCTTCAAACTATTTGTGTGGTAGAAGGCACCCGGGACATCATGGCTATTGAAGAAACCAGCCAATATAGAGGAATCTATCATGTATTGGGTGGAGTGATTTCACCGATTGATGGGGTCGGTCCAAATCATTTGAATATAGAACCCTTGCTTCACAGGGTACAGCTTCAAAAGACTCAGGAAATAATCCTTGCTATCAACCCTACGATAGAAGGAGAAACAACCATTTATTATCTAACAAAACAATTGCAACAGTTTAATATACCTGTTTCAGTGATTGCCCGGGGCGTGTCATTTGGAAGCGAGTTGGAATACGCAGATGAAATGACACTTGGAAGATCTATCCTGGCCCGTACTCCCTATTTATTAAAGACGGGCAATTAATATATGGACCTCTCGGTCATCATACTTAACTATAATGTTCGATATCTCCTGGAAACATGCCTTGAGTCTGTGATCCAGTCAGTCACTGATCTACAAGCTGAGATTATTGTAGTAGATAATGCTTCTTCGGATGAATCTGTATATATGGTACAATCCAAATATCCGGAAGTAAAGCTTATAATTAATGATGTCAATACCGGATTTTCTAAAGGAAATAACCGTGGGGTAGCTGAAGCAAGAGGAGATTATATCCTCATCGCAAATCCGGATACCATACTCAATTCCTCTGCTGTCCACACAAGCTTGCGATATTTAAAAGAGCATAAGGAGACCGGCGCTGTGGGTGTGAAAATGATCAATGGCCATGGTCATTATCTGGAGGAATCAAAACGGGGTTTTCCGGATGTTGTTTCTTCTTTTTTCAAATTAAGTGGATTAAATAAACTATTCCCCAAGAGTCCGGCTTTCAACCATTATTATCTCGGTCATTTGTCCCCGGATCAAATAAATGAAGTAGAGTCTTTGACCGGTGCTTTCATGATGATGTCCAGAAACCTTTATCAATCGTTGAATGGTTTTGATGAAAACTTTTTTATGTATGGAGAGGATATTGATCTTTCTTACAGGATCAGGCAAAGCGGTAAAAAATTGATTTATATTGGCAACGAACAAATTATTCATCTTAAAGGAAGGAGTTCTACGGAACATTCCTATAAACATGTGTATGATTTTTATAATGCGATGTCCGTATTTGTCAAAAAGTATGAAATTAATCCGCTTTTGAAAATCGTATTGTTATTTGGAATTAAGATTACGGCAATCATATCCTGGCTTAAGAGACAAATCGTAAATAATTTCCTACCGGTAGCTGATTGGTTTTTGATTGCATTGATACTTGTAATTGTGCAACAAAGCTGGGCAATGGTTTGGTTTAAAAACGCATCCTATTTTCATCACAAGGTATTTTTGATCAATGCAATATCGTATACCTTAATATGGATGGCAAGCTTATTTTTGTTTAATGCTTATCAACCGCTCAATAAACACAAAGGACAAAATGCACTACAGGCTATACTTACAGGTACTCTTGTCATTTTAATGATTTATGGTTTATTGCCAGAGGCAATGAGGACTTCCCGCGCAGTGATCCTGGTATCCGGAATATTTATTTCTTTTGTACTTCCTTTGTTGAGGAGCTTGTTAACTACCCGGGGTAATAATTACAAAGGGATTTACCTGGGGTCCTATGAAGAAGAAGCTGAGCACACCCCGCTTTTTAGAAAACTTTGTTATCAGGATTTTTTTTCCTATCTGACCCGGATGGATAAAAGAAAGATCAGTGATCTTTTTTTAAAGGAATTAGCAGAACTAATAAATTCCCTGAACTTAACTCATCTGATTGTCGATAAGAAATCCATACCGAAAGACGAGTGGCTTTTATTGTCAACACAACTTCAAAGCAAGATTTCCATTTTAGTACTTAACGATTATGAAGCTCTGTCATTTGATTCAAGTATTCCGGGACTGGTGTCCGGTGATATCAATTTAAATATGTGGCCTTTCAGGATAAAAAAACTTTTGATCGATCTTATCGCCAGAATTCTGATCTTACCCTGGGGCTGGGTGTATAAAGATATCCGGTTAAATTATTTTTCTTTATTGTTGGGAAGGAAGCAGTTTGCAGGATATCTATTTCCGGTTCAGGATTCTTTGCCAGGATTAAAACAGGCGTTGTGGAGCCCCCTGACATCTCCACTATTTTATCGCGAGGATTCAACTGATATTAATTTTGATTATGCCCGCTATTATAATTCTTATCTTGATATTAAAATCATTCTACATCATTTATTTACTTTGAAAAAAAATTAAAATAGCTCTATATGCCCAGTATTGATTCGGAATGGTACTTGTCCAAAAGTAAAGAATATCTCTCCGAGACTATTCGGGTACGAAGATATTTACATCAGCATCCTGAGCTTTCTTTTGAAGAGCATGAGACAGCAACGTTTATTGAAAAAACCTTACAGTCTTACGGAATAAATACAGAACGAAGGTGTACTACCGGTGTGGTTGCCCTCATCGAAGGTCAACATAATCTTAGCACGAACTCAGCATGCCTTGCTCTCAGGGCAGACATTGATGCATTACCAATTGTTGAAAACGCTTCCACTTCCTACAGCTCAAAAAATAAGGGTGTAATGCATGCCTGCGGACATGATGTACACACTGCATCTCTGGTGACCGTCGCACGTTTATTAAATGAATCCAAATCTGATTGGTCCGGACAAGTCAAAATAATCTTTCAACCTGCAGAAGAAAAATTTCCAGGAGGAGCAAGTTTATTAATCAAAGATGGAATATTGGAGGATCCCAAACCGGAGGCTATATTGGCTCAACATGTTTTCCCAGAATTAGAATCAGGAAAATTGGGATTTCGATCCGGGCCATTCATGGCCTCAGCAGATGAAATATTTTTAAAGATCCACGGCAAAGGAGGTCACGGGGCTATGCCACATACTACAAGAGATACTATTTTGATTGCATCTCATGTGATCATTGCATTGCAACAAATAGTAAGTCGGAATAATAATCCATTAACCCCTACCGTATTGACTTTAGGAAAAATAAACTCTACCGGCGGAGCGACAAATATAATCCCGGGAGAAGTCAGTATAGAGGGGACTTTCAGGACATTTGATGAAACCTGGAGACAAGAAGCAAAGGGGCTTATTAAAAAAATTACTACAGGAATAGTTGAATCTATGGGTGGTAGTGTTGAAATAGATATTAAAGATGGTTATCCTGTATTAGTCAATGAAGCACATACAACGGGATTGATGAAAAAATGGGCGATTGATTTATTGGGCCCGGAGAATATAGTAGAACTTCCTATGCGCACTACGGCTGAAGACTTTTCATATTATTCGCGGGAATTACCTGCTTGTTTTTACAGGCTTGGCACAGCAAGACCTGGTCATGCAGGTGAAAAAAGAGTGCATACTCCTGACTTTGATATTGATGAAAATGCTTTTGTTACAGGAGTATCTTTTATGACTTACGCAGCACATCAATGGTTAAGGAGATAGAATCTGCAGTTAGATTATAACGAAAATCATCAGGGGAAAATTCTGAATCAGACTATTCCAAGTTATACACATATAATATTAATTAATATTTAAAAAATTAATATTAAGTATACTTATAAATTAGAATTTTATTTAATGTATATTCGAGCCATAAAATTAATAGTTGAAAATATATGGCTAAGATATTGATAGCAGATGATGAGCGAAGTATTCGTCGTACCCTTAAAGAGATTCTTGAGTTTGAAAAATTTATAGTAGACGAAGCGGGAGACGGACTTGAATGTTTGAGTAAGATCAAACAAAATGAATACGATGTCTTACTCTTAGATATTAAGATGCCAAATCTGGACGGATTAGAAACTCTTGAACGGATCCAACAACTCAATCCCGACCTGCCGGTAATCATGATCAGTGGCCACGCCAATATCGACACAGCAGTAGATGCAGTAAAAAAGGGAGCTTTTGATTTTATCAGTAAGCCACCAGATTTGAATAGAATGCTTATCACCATTAGAAATGCAATGGATAAGTCTTGTCTGATCACAGAGAAGAAAGTGTTACAACATAAGATAAGCAAAGGACGTATTCAGAATATAGTCGGAGAATCTTCTTCCATATCAAGGGTGAAAGACACTATTGAACGGGTAGGACCTACGGAAGCCAGAGTCTTAATTACAGGCGAGAATGGAACAGGAAAAGAACTCGTGGCACGCTGGATACATGATAAAAGCCTCAGGCAACAAGGTCCAATCATTGAAGTCAATTGTGCGGCTATCCCTTCTGAGCTTATAGAAAGTGAACTTTTTGGTCACGAAAAAGGGTCTTTTACTTCGGCCATTAAACAGCGAATTGGAAAATTTGAATTGGCTCATGGCGGGACTTTATTTCTGGATGAAATAGGAGATATGAGTTTATCTGCCCAGGCTAAAGTATTGCGGGCATTACAAGAAAACCGGATTACCCGGGTAGGTGGTGAAAAAGAAATTAAAGTAGACGTGCGGGTGATTGCAGCCACCAACAAGGACATGAGAAAAGAAATAGAAGCCGGCAGATTCAGGGAAGATTTATACCACAGGTTAGCTGTTATCATTATTGAAGTACCTTCTTTAAATCAACGCGAAGAAGATATACCCATGCTGGTAGATCATTTTAATGAATTAATATGCCAGGAATATGGAGTTCCTGCAAAGTCATTTACAGATAAGGCTATCAAAGCCATGCAAAAAATTCATTGGAGCGGTAATATCCGTGAGCTTAGAAATGTAGTAGAGCGATTGATCATTCTGAGTGCAGGAAAGATTACTGAAAAAGAAGTGTTTGCCTATGTAATGCCTACTATGCTTCATGGGAACCGGTATAAAGATATTTTTGAAAAGTTTGATGACGTCAAAGACCTGAAAATCTTTTTAGAAAAAGAATTCGAACAATACAAAGCAGAGACGTTACATGCCTGATTCACCTGATATGAGTATTTCTTCGGGTTTTCCCAAAGAAATGAAAAAATGGACGGAGCTCAAAGGAGAAAACTCCTGGACTCTTTTTAAAGTCATAGCCGAAATGGTTCATGGCTTTGAAAACCTGAATAGAGTAGGTCCATGTATATCCATCTTCGGATCAGCAAGGACCAAACCCGGTGATCTTTATTATGAAAAGTCTGTTGAGATTGCAAAAAGACTCACAGAAGAAGGATACGGAATTATCACAGGAGGTGGACCAGGTATCATGGAAGCAGGTAATAAAGGGGCATTTGATGCCAAAGGTGTAAGCGTAGGCCTAAGCATCGATCTTCCATTTGAACAAACCTTTAATGGTTTTATAGATCCGGATAAAAATCTCAGGCACCGGTATTTTTTTGTACGAAAAGTCATGTTTGTAAAATATGCTCAGGGGTTTGTCGTAATGCCCGGAGGGTTTGGAACGCTGGATGAGTTTTTTGAAGTTTTGACTTTAGTCCAGACCAAAAAAATAAGTAAAGTTCCTATTATTCTTTTTGGACAAAAGTATTGGGAAGGACTTCGCAAATGGCTTATAGAAACGGTAGATCAGGAAGCACATAATATCGGACCTTTCGATATGGAGCTTATGCATATTACAGATGATGTGGAGTCAGTGATTTATCATATCAATGCATTTTATAGCCATAGGGACGATAGGTTTAAACCAAATTACGAGTTGTAATAAAATACAATAACGACAAAAATTACTAAAACTAAATAGCCAATCATCCGGTATCAGGATTTTAGATCTGTAAGTAGTTCTCTAAATATTTCTGGAAAGTCTTTATTGATGATCATTTCCATTAAAGCAAATCAAGTCACTACAATTTATCCGGGCTTCGGAATTTGACCTGAAGTAGAATTTCTTTTTTCAATTTTTTTATTACCTTAGATCAACGTTAGAATCAATAATTCTGACCTAAAACCGTTATAGCCTGAACATGTTGCCGGTATTGAATGAAGAGAAACTGTATTATAGCATCGGTGAGGTGGCTGATATGTTTGGTGTCTCTAAATCATTAATTCGGTATTGGGAAACGGAGTTTACCATACTCAAGCCGCATAAAAACAGTAAAGGCGATCGAAGATTTACCAAAGAAAATATCGATCAGTTGCAACTTATATTTGATCTGGTCAAGAACAGAGGATTTACAATTGATGGAGCAAAGAATGAGATTAAACAGAATAGAGACGTTTTAAAACAAAAACAGGCTTTGCTGCACAAGCTTATTCATTTGAAAAATGAAATCATTAAATTCAAAGACTCGCTCAATTCATTGGTAGAATTTCCTCACAATACCTGAAATCTGAAGCTTCATTGGAGGCTATCAGGATGATTTTGTTTTCTTTACATTTATTTAATTGATCAAAAAACCAGGCTTTGCTATTTTCATCAAGATTAGATGTAGGTTCATCCAGGATGATTATTTCTGCCCTTGAATGAAGAGCCAACCCTAGTTTAACTCTTTGTTTCATGCCGGAAGAAAATTGATAAATTGGTCGGGTCAGCATCCCGGAAAAATCCATCATTTCTAACCAATCCTTCACACTTAACAGCCTGTCCGACGGTTTTAAACCAGAATGAAAAGCAATCATTTCAGGCAAATTATACTCTTCAATCAGGTCCGTATAAGGGGCAGCCACACTTACATGCGCATATATTGCTTCTCGTTTAATCCGGGTTGAATGGTTTAAATAAGTCAGCGATCCTGTCGAGGGAGAAAGTAATCCGGAAATTATTTTAAGGAAAGTAGATTTACCACTCCCATTCCTTCCGGAGATACCATACACATTATCTGATTTAAAACGATAAGACAGATTTTGAAAGACCCAGCCTTGCTGAAACCGTTTTCCCAGCTTATCAATCTCTATTTCCATTCGAATTGATCTGACGGAAGCCTTTCATGATACCCCGTTCAGAAGATTTTACAAATTCCAATATTTTTATTTTTTCTGGAACAGCAGGAATATTCTTTTCTATCAATTCGAGAGCTTGTGATGTATTGTATCCTTTTACAAACAATATTCTATACGCATCCTGAATAGCTTTTATGGTCTCCGGAGTAAATCCTCTTCTCTTCAAACCCACACTATTGATACCGGCATATGATATTGGTTCTCGCGCAGCTTTTACGTAGGGAGGCACATCTTTTCTGACCAGGGAACCACCACCAATCATAGCATGGTCACCTATATTGACAAATTGATGTACGGCACTCAGACCACCCAGGATAGCATATCTTCCAATTTGTATATGACCTGCAAGAGTTACATTATTGGCCAGGATCACATTTTCTTCGAGAATACAATCGTGCGCTACATGGACATAAGCCATAAGCAGACAATTATCTTTTATCGTCGTGGTCCAATTTGCTTTAGTGCCCCTGTTGAGTGTACAATATTCCCGGATGGTAACATTATTGCCGATTTCGAGTATAGATTGTTCTCCATGGAATTTTAAATCCTGAGGTACAGCTCCTAAAACGGCTCCCGGAAACACACGACAATTTTCTCCAATACGGGTACCATCCAGAATACAGGCATTAGGACCAATCCAGGTGTTATCACCAATTTCAACATCAGCCTCAACGGTGACGAACGGTGATATATGAACATTCTTTCCGATGCGAGCCGCCGGATGAACATTGCTGAGTTGGTAACGGGTTAATACTTCCATGTTGTTTATATTGGGTTTGTATCTCTACGTACAATTTGGGCAGTCAGTTCTCCTTCAGAAACTATTTTATTGCCTACATATGCAGTGCCCATCATCTGAACGATGCCTCTTCTGATAGGAGACATGAGTTCCATTTTAAGCACCAGGGTATCACCGGGTAATACTTTTGATTTAAACTTTGTATTCTCTATCTTTATAAAATACGTATCCCAGTTGCCGGGATCAGGTTGTTGTGAAATGGCAAGGATTCCTCCTGTTTGAGCTAAAGCTTCGATCTGTAAAACCCCGGGAAATATTGGATTACCTGGAAAATGTCCCTGGAAACACGATTCGGTGAAGGTGACATTTTTAATACCTACGACATGCTGATCATCAAGTTCTATGATTTTATCTATCAATAAAAAGGGATGTCTATGTGGAAGCATAGTTTGAATCTTTTGGACATCCATCAAGGGTATCTCATCCGGATTGTAATTGGGTTTACCTTTGAGTTTCCTAAGATCGTGGTATTTCTTTTTTAGCAATTTGGCAAATTCCACATTGGCCGTATGGCCAGGTTTATTAGCTAATATTTTTGCTTTAATCGGCTTTCCCACTAATGCCAGGTCACCAATGATATCAAGTACTTTATGACGGGCAGCCTCATTCGAAAATTGTAATTCTACAGTGTTCAGGATGCCCTCTTTCTCCACACGCACAGAGGGTTTGTTGAGTTTTTTAGCCAGATCATCCAATTCGGGTTGCGTCATCATCCGATCAACTATGACAATGGCATTGTTCAGATCACCACCTTTAATCAGGTTTTCATTGGCTAATTTTTCTATTTCCCTGAGAAAAACAAATGTCCTGCATGGGGCTATTTCAGTTTCATAATCTGACAAATCATTGAGACTTGCAAACTGTTGGCCTAAAAATGGAGACCTGAAATCTATCATCGCAGTAACTTCAAATTTGTCAGAGGGAACGGCTATTAATTCTGTTCCACTCAATTCATCTTTAAAAGATACGGTTTCGGTAAGTTCGAGATAATCTTTTTCTAAGTCTTGTGTCGCGATCCCGACCTGCCTGAATGCATCGGTAAATGGTTTTGCGCTGCCATCCATAATAGGAACTTCCGGACCATCTATTTCTATTAGCACATTATCAATTCCACATCCGGCCAAAGCAGACAGAATGTGCTCGACAGTGCTCACCTGGACATCACCTGATTTAATAGTAGTGCCCCGATTAGTTGATATTACTCTGCTTACTTCTGCAGGAAGGACGGGACTGTCTTTCAGATCAATTCGTTGAAACCGGATTCCATGATTGACAGGAGCTGGCTTTAACGTCATAGTAGCTGTCTTTCCGGTATGGAGACCTACACCTTCAAATTCACAATCTTTAGCTAAAGTGCACTGTTTCATAATCACATACGTAAAAAAAGCCTCACCGGACAATAACAACGATTTGGAACAAATGTTCTGACTTAATGAGAATGTAAAATTAAGTTAAAAAAATCAAGCAATTATAAGAAGTTTTTTGCCTCTTTGTAATTACGAATAATTAACTATCCAATCTTTTTAGTCGCTTTTCAAGGTCTCTTAAGCGCTGCTCCAAATCCGGGAGTCTTTTAAAAAGAGCATAAGATTTTAAATAATCATGATATGGGATTGCCGGAGAGCCAAATAATTTTTGCCCGGGTTCATCTTCAACTTTTATAACTCCACTTTGAGCCTGGATCATAGTACCATCCGGAATACGTGTATGACCTACAATCCCCACCTGTCCACCGATCTGGCATTTAGACCCTATTTTGGTACTGCCGGCAATTCCAGTTTGGGCTGCAATGACTGTGTGCTCACCAATCTCTACGTTATGAGCTACTTGTATTAAGTTGTCCAGTTTACATCCTTTATGGATAATTGTACTACCCATCGTCGCGCGATCAATAGTACACCCGGCGCCTATCTCTACATCGTCGTGAATGATCACATTCCCGAGCTGGGGGATTTTGATGTACTTGCCATCACCATCGGGAGCAAATCCAAAGCCTTCACTTCCAATGACTGTATTTGCATGTATGATTACGTTATCATTGATTTCGCAAGTAGCATAAATCTTTACCCCTGAGTGAAGTATACAATTCTTTCCGATTTTGACATCATGTCCTAAGAAAACATTTGAATACAAAATACTATGATCTCCTACAGTTACATTCCTTTCAATAGTGACGAAAGGGGAAATGGCTACTTGAAGTCCAATTTGTGCCGTGGAATCAATGAAAGCAAGTTCAGAAATTCCTTTAGGGTGACCATTAGATTCAAAATGTGAGAGCAAGGTACCGAGGCTCTGATATACATTAGGCACTCTGAGCAAAGTAGCCTGTAAGGGTTGCAGAGGTTGAAATTCATTTGAAACCACTAAAACAGAAGCTCCGGTTGTATATGCGTAACCTTCATATTTCGGATTACTTATAAAGCTTATACTACCCGGTCCTGCTTCTTCAATTTTGCTTGGATGTGTGACCATGGTATCAGGATTCCCATCAATAGACGCATGAAGAAACGAAGCAATGTCTTTGGCGCTTACTGTCATAAAATACAAAGGTAGTTATTCGGTTAAAAGGTTGCATAAAAATCTGACAGGAGGTTTAATTTGAACTCTTTATAAACCAAATGTTCCTTTTAATTAAAATCAAGCTCATTTTCAGAGCAGATTAATGACAATTATTATTTGAATCCCCTTACATACCTTTGCAACTCTAATAATATATACCTTGATCAAAAGATTAAGAATTCAGAACTATGCCATCATCAGGGATGTAGAAATTGATTTTTCACCTCACTTGATTGTGATCACTGGAGAGACCGGGGCGGGAAAATCCATTCTTCTAGGTGCCCTCAACCTGGTATTAGGTCAACGCGCTGATTCAAAAGCTATTGGAAACCCTGTTGATAAATGTATTGTCGAAGCAGAATTTACGTTGGGCAGTGAGGATTTAAAGCCTTTTTTTGAAAAGCATGATCTTGATTTTGATAATGACCTCATCCTTCGCCGTGAGATCTCCCCTCAGGGCAAATCAAGAGCATTTATTAATGATAGCCCAGTGACCCTGGACATTCTTCAATCCATCAGTGCAGCCTTAATTGATATTCATCAGCAATTCGACACTTTAGATATCTACCAGGTATCTACCCAACTAAAAATGATTGATGCATTGGCTGGTAATAAATCAATATTGAAATCCTACCAGCTAGGGTTTAAAACATATTCTGAAAAGCTCAAATTATCGAAAGAACTTTTGGATACACTGACAAGACAACAACAGGAGGAAGAATTCATCAAATTCCAATTTAATGAACTGGATGAAATGAACCTGGTTGGGGGGGAACTAGATCAATTAGAGTCAGAACAAAAAGAACTTGCACATGCCGGAGATCTCCGGTTGATTGCGGAAACTCTTTCCAATGTTATTAATGAAGATGATCAATCCATCATCAGTCAAATGAATGACCTGGAGCGCAAATTATTACCTCTGTCAGGATATCATACGGGTATTCAAAATATCGGTGAACGCCTTTCTGCATTGGTTGCAGAACTGGAAGACCTTGCCACTGAAAGTAAAATCATCGGAGAAAAAATTGATTTGGATCCGGCAAGATTATCTGAACTCGATCAGAGATTAACATCGCTGTACAGACTTATGCAAAAACATAAGGTAAAACACACCGATCATTTAATAGAACTAAAAAATAATCTGCAATCCAAATTAATATCCAGCGATGACTTGTTATTGAATATTCAAAAGTTGGATAAAGAACTAGTCATTAAGCAACAGGAATTAAATGCCCTGGCAGAAGAATTACATAAAAACAGGGAGAAGGCTATCCCTGGATTTATTCAGGATATTTATAAGCTTTTAATTCCATTGGGGATGGAGCAGACCCGAATACAAATAAATCTCAAACTTTCTGAAGATTTCCATCTTACAGGCAAAGATGAAATGGAGTTTTTATTAGCCACCAATAAAGGAGGATCCTACCTTCCTATAAAAAATATAGCTTCGGGAGGAGAGCTGGCCCGGTTTAACCTGGTAACTAAATCATTAGTAGCCAGGGCCATTCCATTGCCTACATTAATATTTGATGAAATAGATATTGGAATATCGGGCGATGTCGCGCTTAGAATGGGCCAGATATTAAAGGATCTTGCCCGGGAGCATCAAGTGATCTGTATTACCCATTCGCCTCAAATCGCATCCAAAGGGGATGTTCATTATTACGTATTTAAAGACGACAGTAGTGACCGTACTTTGGCACAAGTGAAGAAATTGAATAAATCAGAGCGAATTCAATCGATTGCCGCCATGTTGAGTAGTAATCCACCCAGTGCAGCAGCAATGAAGAATGCAAAAGAATTGATAGAAATCTAATATTCAATAAAAAACAAATCGCAACACTGATACACAGAGCTCAAAGTGGGCAGCATATATTTACCAAAAACTAATAACAATTACTCCATGTCAAATCAATTATTAAAAGGGAAAAAAGGAATCATATTCGGAGCATTAGACGAACAATCTATTGCCTGGAAAGTAGCAGAACGAGTTGTTGAAGAAGGAGCAACTATTATGTTGACGAATGCACCCGTAGCTATGCGATTTGGGAAAATTAATGAATTAGCTGAAAAACTGCATACCCAGGTGATTTCCGCAGATGCTACGTCGACGGAAGATCTCACTAAACTTTTTACATCTTCTACGGAGATCCTGGGGGGGCAACTCGATTTTGTATTACATTCAATCGGGATGTCTATCAATGTGCGCAAAGGTAAATCCTATACTGACCTTAATTATGAATGGATGCTCAAAACGATGGACATTTCTGCCATATCCTTTCATCGGATGATGCAGGTGGCTTTTAAGAATGATAGTATAGCAAACTGGGGTTCCATCGTTGGTCTCACCTATATCGCTGCACAAAGAGTTTTTCCGGACTATAGTGAAATGGCGGACGCCAAAGCCTTATTAGAATCCATTGGAAGAAGTTTTGGTTATCATCTGGGTGTTCATAAAAAAATAAGGGTAAACACCATATCACAATCCCCGACCTGGACTACTGCAGGAAGTGGTGTTAAAGGCTTTAAGGAATTTTTTGATTATGCGCAGACCATGTCTCCATTGGGTAATGCCTCTGCTGAAGCTTGTGCTGATTATTGTGTTACTATGTTTTCAGACCTTACCCGCATGGTGACAATGCAAAATCTTTTTCATGATGGAGGATTTTCATCAATGGGTATCAGCCCGGTATTTTTTGAGAAAAAGGAAGAATAGAAAAGAGACAGTTTGAAGGATTCCGAAAATCGATTTGACAGGTCCGTGTTTCGTATTTGAGGATTTTATAAGAAATACAACTTTTTTTATTTCAGTAATTTCGTTTAATAATTTCGTTTTCATTATTCAATTGATTCGAGTTTTTTGAGTGAATAAAGTCTTTTTTATTTTTTTGATTCTTATATCATTGCATGCACGTGGATATGCCCAGCGGCCTATTCCTGGTTCGTTGCCTGCAGTCCCGGGACAGCAACAAGTGGACAGTTCAGAGCAGGAAGAACTGGTCGATGAGCCACCCGATACCGTACTTATTTACCATCCATATCAGCTAAAAACAGGAAGATGGTATAGTGATACTACGTTAGGCGAATTATTTCAACAATACGATGCGGTGCGGTTGCAGGAAATACCCTATTTGAATCTGGGTAATAATGGTTCCCAGCATCGACCAGGAATGTTTATTAATGAAAAAAGGCAGGGACTTGATATCGGATCGCATGTATTGGATTTATATAGATATACATATGAAGATATAAGTTTATATGATTCCCGGAAACCCATTGCTATATTTCGTTTTTCTCAAAAGAATTTTAAGCAAGAACAGATACAACTGGAAACGCGGTTTAGTAAGACTTTTCAAAATGGTCTCCATTTAAACCTGATGTTCAGATCTATTCAATACAAAGGAGATTTTGCGGAACAGATTAACAAAAACCGTTGTGGTAATTTTAACGCCTGGTATCATGCCCCTAAAGGCAATTATGATTTTATATTCAATTATTTGTACAATGATCTCCGTCAACAGGATAATGGGGGAATTCCCGGCATTGACTCTATTTTGCGTATACCGGAATTCAGATCAAGACCCGATGCCATCAATGCTTATCTCATCGATGGTCGGACCCGCCAACAAGAAAAATCATTTAGTGTTCAAAATGGATTTAATGTTCAGTGGAAAGGGAATAAAGTAGGAGTCACACACCGGATATCGACGAATAATCAGCTCAATGATTTTATGGATGTTACCGGGCAAACAGATTCTGCTTATTATGGAAAATATTATCAAAAGGATACACAACAGATTTATATTAAGGCGAAAGGGATTGTAAATGAAATCTTCCTGGATGGACTTTTGGACACTACGACTTCTATACGGGCAGGAATCAAACATGAGCATTATAATATTTACCAGGCCAATTTGAAATCATCCCTGAATTTATTGTCCATTATCGGGAAGTATAATCAGACTATTGCCAAACGATTCCATTTTTCAGCAGATGGACAATGGGGGCTACTGGAAAACTTGGGAGAATATTACCTGCATGGTCAGATAGAGGCTGATAGTAGACGTCTTGGTGCCATTGAAGGTCATGCTATCTTTCAGCGATCACCGATTCCATTATTGTTTCAGGACTTGTATAACCGGAATAAATTAATCTATTCAACTAATTTTGCAAAACCGCTTACAAATCAGTTGGGGGGATCCCTTTTTATTTCAGCTTTAAAATTTAAGGGGACTATTGACCAGGCTATTCTGACTAATTCCATCTATCTGAATGACCAGAGAACTCCCGCTCAAAATACTTCTACCATCAGCATCACTCAATTATCCGCGGAAAAATCATTCGATTTTGGAAAATTTCATAGCAGGCATAAAGTCTTCTTCCAGGTTAACAGCAATAACGAAGTGATGCGATTACCTTCCTGGTATACTCAAAACACGGTGTTTTACCAGGATCATTGGTTTCATGATAATATGTTTTTACAACTTGGATTAGATAGCAGGATATTACCTTCATTTAAGACAAAGTCATATTTCCCCCTTTTAGGTAATTTTTACAATCCACAGAATAGTACGGTGATTTCGCATCCCGGGGTTGATTTCTTTTTTAATTTTCAATTACAAAATTTCAGAGGATTTTTCAAAATGGAAGGACTTGAGTATTATTTTTATACGGCCGGTAAAACATTTTTTGAAACTTACGATCAACCCCTGCTCAGGAACAGTCTCAGGATTGGATTTACATGGACCATGAGAGATTAGATGAATTCCAATTGACGATTTGACAATTGAAGATTTGACAATTGACGATTTGCTTTTGGATATATGATCAAAATAGATCCGGGTCAGACCGGTTATGGATGGGCGGTGTATAGCTGGATTTTGGAAATGGAATGCAATAGTAGGATCCATTGGATAAAGATCAAAAAGCAAGACGTACCGAGAAACACCAAAAGGAATGGAATGCGGTTCGCGTCGAAGCTATCGGACAGGAGATTAAGTATTGTTGAATGATATTTCCGTGTTTTGTTAAATCTACAATACATATAAAGTGGATACATTATATTAAAATTCTTTTTGGTTGACGATAAAGAAAAGGCAGCC
>JBDTUE010000037.1:0-24725 GCA_040007895.1 Saprospiraceae bacterium
TAAAATTTCTTTAACCAGGTTTTACAATACACCATTCCAGCTTCTTCAGAGTCCGCATGACCCAGTACTATTAGAGATCGTTTTTGTCCCTGGCTGATCGCATCTTGTATATAAGGGACTGTCTCCCATTCATTCGTTTCACCGACGATGAGGAGTTCACATTCTTTGTGTTGTAGTATTGAAAAATGTGCACCAGAGCCTGCTGCTCCAAGTACTAATCCTACTTTGGATATCATCATCGATGGATCTCCTACGACGCGGATCGTCTTTGCATTCATTTTTTTCTCTATTTCACTTACAATGTTTTTTAATGATTTAGAGGGTATATCTGCGATATGCCAGGTAGTCATGGGATAATCTTTCCATCCCAATCTGGCTAATACTCCTTCATAAACCATGTCTGGATTGGTGCGATGCAGGTGATCATGAAATCGCCAGACTACAAGCCCATTGTCCTGGATATATTTTAGTTTGGCTATTTGTATCGGATCGGTCTCATGGATACTGAGATCATCCGTATGACTATAAAATGTAGGCTCATGGGTAATGATAAAATTACAACCCAGGGCTTTCGCTTTCTTTAATACATCCATGGTAGCCATGAAGGTGGTGACGATTCCGGTCACTTTAGTAGTTGGATCACCGGCTTTGATTTTGTCGACAGTTTGCGCTGCCCATTCACAGGTCACTTCCGATTTTATTTTATCGATGACGTCATTGACCGTAATATCACTTTGTGATAAAGCTATCCTGGTAAGAAACAAGAGTACAAAAGCAAGTATAATGTTCTGATTTGATTTCATTATTTTTTCATTTTATTTTTTATAAAGGTAATCTTCTGTTCAACTCAACTCTATTCCGTTTATTTATTTTTAAAAAATAAGTCCCAATAAAACCGGGGATGAAGCAATCGTTTTTTCAAATCCATATCTTCAAGGATATCAATGAGAAATTGATGAAGTCGTTTATTTGTATTGGCTTTTTTTACAAAATACTCCAGGAAGCGGGGGTATTGAAGTATTTGTTGCATTCTTCGGCTGATCCGGAGTTCATGCCACATTCTTCGATAGAGTTCATCATCGTATTGTTTATTAAAGGCTGCTGAATAATTATTTTTTTCAATGCAAACAGCAATATGATCAGCAGCTACCCGACCGCTACGAATAGCATTGCCTATACCTTCACCGCTCAATGGATCTATCAGCGAAGCAGCATCACCGGTCAGAAGATACCGGTCTCCGGATACCCTTCTTTTCCGGGATCCCAGTGGTAATCCGAATCCCTTTATAGTCTCTAAAGGTTTTGCATTTTTAAACCGGTCTTTCAATAATGGATGAGTTTCAAGGAACCTGGTTAATATTTCTTTCAGATTGAGTTTTTTATTAGAAATATGAGATGAAAGCACGCCTATTCCGACATTGGCTTTACCTCCCTGCATTGGAAAAACCCATAGATACCCGGGCATAATCTCTTTAAGAAAAAACAATTCGATATAATTGTTTTCATGGAAGCCGGATACATTTTCATAATAAACCCGGAGTCCCGCACAATAACTTTTTTTGTCCAGCTTATGCGGTTGAACCTGTCTTGTAATGACAGATTGAGCCCCATCAGCACCAATGATCATGTCTGCTTCAAATTCACCTTGTGATGTTTTTAATGTAACGCCTTTATTCGTACGCCCGACTTCATTGACCTGGCAATTTTGAATGACCGTGATATTTTGATTTTTATTCAATGCATCGAATAAAAAATGATCAAATACCAATCTCGGACAAGTAAAGCCTTCTAATTGTTTATGTTTGTTCACGATAGGTATACTCAGGGTTTGTCCTTCTGATGTAATGATGGTACCTCCACGTATAGGTGTTTTGTTTTCTATTGCATAGAAATTTTTAGAAAGTTCGGGTGAGATCAAACTTAATTGGTTCAATACATCGGGACTCAAAGCATCACCACAGATCTTGTCTCTGGGGAAAGTGGATTTTTCTAGAATGGTGACCGGAATATTTTTTTTTGCCAGCATCAATGCACAGGCACAGCCTGCAGGCCCTGCACCGACAATGATTATTCCAGGTTGCCTGTCTTGCTTCATTGGTCTATAAAATATTGTACGATGATTTTAATGTTCTGATCCGCATTTGCTCTTTTAAACGGACTTTCCTTCTAATTTTTTATCATCGTAAAAATGCATGGCTTCGCCGGATTGCCATTTTGTAAAATAAATGATCTGACCGGTGTGATATGAAAAATGTTCAGTGACATGAATGAGTATATTTATTCCGGTTACATCATAAACCTGTACATGTCTTTTTTGTAATAAATCTGTTTCAGTACATTGATGGATCACCGTATACACTTTTTCCAATGTTTGATCCAGGTTATGTAATAATTCTTGTTTTGGTAAGGGGCCCGTTTCACTGAACTCAGCAGATCTTTTGCGATGATCTTCCGCCCCACCCAGGCTGCTTAATATATATTGAGTGATATTGCCACACAGATGCAACAGGATATTGCCCATACTATTGCTTTGTGCATTTGGACGCCACCACAGCTCTTGTTCAGATATTTTTTCTAAAGCGGTGTGGATTTTTTTTTGGTTTTCCTGGATTTTTGCAATGCAGGTGCTTTTTAATTCTTCTACCATGAATATCATGGTGTAAATATAATAGGGTTGATCCGAACTCAGACCTGACCCATAGCAAGCGTTACCATACTTAATTTAATGTCGGCCACCTGCAATAAAGGTATAGCACAAGCTTCAAGGGTAGCTCCTGTCGTTAATACATCGTCTACTAATAGAATATGTCGGCTTCTGATCTTCTGAATATGGTTTACATCATAGGCATTTTCAACATTTTTCATCCTTTCCATTCGATGAAATCCTGTTTGGCTCTGAGTCATTGATTTTTTAACCAGGATATTATCTAAAATAGGAATATCCAATATTTCTGCCATTCCTGATGCGATTCGTTCAGCCTGGTTATATCCGCGCTTCCACATTTTTTTAGGATGTATTGGGACGGGGATGATAAGATCCGGTTTTGACCAATGGGCCGTTATTTGTTTGCCGGCAATTCTTCCGAGATGTACTCCGATCTCCGGTCGGGATTGATATTTAAGTTTGTGAATTACTTTTTGAAATAAACCGCCTGGATAAAATTTATACAATGATGCTCCATAAACCAGAGGTATTCTGCCGATAAATTTTTGAGTGAATTCATTATTAGGTAACTGCCAGTGTTCTGTTGGCTTTATTTCATAAGCACACCGGACACAGAATAGATGATTTTTGATCGCACGATGTTCTTCACAGGCAAGACAGATATGGGGAAAAAAAAGCTCAAGGATGTTTTCGCCTGCACCCCTGAGATTTTTTAGAATCGAATTGTTTTTATTTTTTAGTTGTACAGTTTCCACCAAATAGTGTTCGTTTTGGTTTGTATTTGCTTTGCAATATCATGATTAGTATCATCAGAGTCATGCAGGATCTGGTCAAGTTTATTTTTAAATGCAGATGTTTCTGTTTGTTTAGATTTCATCAATGCAAGGATCTCACTGATATCCATCAAATTTTTATCTGCTTTTCCATTGAAATAGGCTTTTTCTGCCATGGGCCAATTTCCCAGGTAGGTATACAATTTGCCAATTTGTAATTGCGCCAGTTGATAATTGTCATCCATTGAATTGCCTTTGCTCAACTCTGAAATGGCATTTTCGATCGCTTCCGTTTTGGGATTTTCGCCAAGATCCTTTATTATTTTATCAATATTTATCCTTGAAGGAGGTGATGGCTCAGACCTGGTAGCCCCAGTTTCCATAACCACTTGTTCATTGAGCAATTGATCTGTGTATGTTTTATAGAAAAAATACTGTTTTATTCCAACACTTAAGACAAATAGTACAGACGCTGCTGCTGTCCATTTAATCCAGTTTATTTTTCTTTCAGAAGTTTTGCGTTTTGGTAAGTCTATTATTTTACCAGGCTCGGTATTTTCTGGAGCAGTTGATTTTACATTCCACTCCTTCATTTGATCTCTGAGATGCAATGCTATTTTTTCATTAATTACTTCTTTAGACATTAAAAAAGCCTGATAGCCGGCATTGAATTCCTGATCCTGTTCCAGTTTGTTTCTAAACTCCGTCGCGTCGTGCTCGTTTAATATATTTTTTGAGAAATTATCGTAGAGATCTAATGTACTTTCATTTAAATTGAGTTCATTCATTTCAATTCGTTTTTGGTAATGGGATTATCGTTGATTAGTTTTATCAGTTGTTGTTGACAGTCGTATTTAGCTTTACGGGCAATAGAAGCATCTCCCAGTCCAAGTTGCTGAGCTATTTCTTCCATACTAAAAGATAGTTGCCAAAGTTCCAGGATGCCCTGGCATCGTTTGCCTAGTTTTCCAAGGATTGATTTCAGGTAAGACTTACGTTGTTCGTCGATCAGGATATGATCAGGTTGCAGTGCTGTGGATATCATCTCATGATCTGTGAAATTTTCTTTAAGGGTGAGGCGTTTTTTTCTCAATTGATTCATCCACAAATATTTTCCGATGGAGTACAGGTATGACGAAAGACTTCCTTCAAGTCTAAAATTTCCTTCCCGAATATTGCGATCCAGCACGATAAAGGCTTCCTGGTAGAGGTCTTCACCGTCTTGCATAATACCGTGATTTTTAGTAACCATATAGGTAAGTTTTTCTTTAATGCCGGAATCTTTATAGATTTGGCTCAGCGCCTGCTCACGTGTCCTGCCACCCGACTGAATCATTTCTACCAGCTTCCTTTCTTGCTCGACATCCATAAATGTAATTTGTAGATTAAATGTCCGAAAAATTTAGTTAAATAAGTGCGAATTCAATCTAAATTATTATAAATCAATTGTTTGAATAGTAACTTAACTTTAATTTAAAGGTAATTGAAATCAGATTAGAATCTAAACGGCCAAATTTTGAATAGGTCTATCTGCAGTTTTATTGGAAAGGATTTTGATATTGCATTCATCTGATATAAATGGCATTATTTTATTTTGTATAATTTGAATCCATTGTAAAAAAGGAGCAGTTTTAAGAAAGTTATTAAAATTTGTTTGATTTCGACCCGACATTTTGTTCTTATCTTACATGTATTGTTGAATCAAACTTAAATCTAATACTTATGCCTCCTCCTTTTGAATATGGCAAAGTTCATCTCTATGATGAATTAAAGCACCTTGCGCTCCGTCAGCAACTTGACGATGCTCAAAACGCAAGACCAATAATCATAGCAAACTGTAAAACCATAAGTAATCAAATTGATATTACTTTAAATAATGCTGCAATAAACAGGGACACATTGTTTACGAAAAGTTCTATAAATAGATACTTCGGAGTATTATCTCACCTCAGAAAAGAAGGATTATTTGGCCAAATCCTTGCCTTCATTCTAAGACTTTTGAGTTTTAAATTCATTACTAAATATTTATAAATAATTAAAATCATGGGAAAAGCAAGTTGTCCTTCACCCGGTCCGCCATGTTACACCTTTGAAGGTTCTATTAAATGGAATCGTAGATATTTTGAAAATCCTATTGTATCGGATGTTGAGATTACAGCGCAGATATTGGATATGGATAGTACAACAGTTCTGATCAATTTTATTCCAGAAAAAATTGCTGGAATTGCACCATTCTTTTATTATGTATCCAATATACCTGTTTTGCCAGCGTTAAGAGGCAAAAGGGAAGTAATATTTCGGATGACTGATCCCACCGGTGTATACTCTTTTGTGATAAAAAAGGGATTTTTTTAGTATGAGCAAATGAGTATTAAAGATTTATGAGTAAGGCTTTTGTTATCATAGTCTTTCTTTCAGGGTTTCATATTCCAACCTACGCCAATGAAAAGGAAGATTTGCGAAAGCTGGGTGATAAAATTAATAGCTTAGATGATGCCGGTGAGTATCACCTGGTGATTGAAAATGCTTTAAAATTGTATGATCTCGCCTCCAAATCGACGTCCGATTCATTAAAAATGGAATATCGGTGTCTTTCTTATTTGTTTTTGTTGGATCGTTATAAAGGAGCAGACGTCGTTGTATTTGAAAAAACTTTCAACAAATTTAAATCGGAAATTGAGAATAAACTTTTTATTAGTTACAGGATTCAATATGGATATTTAATTAATTATTATGAATTATTAAAAATTCATAATAATTACGCCGATATACTAAAAGTATTAGAGCAGACGGAAAAATTAATATTAAAATACCAATATGTAAGATCCGGCCGGGAATTCTGCTGGAGAATGCAGATGGTTTACACGCGCAGAGGAGATGTTTATCTTAAGGAAAATAATTTCAGAAATGCTCAGGTGCAATATGAACTGGCTTTGTCTTATGCCTTAAAGACAGATGCTTTATATTATAAAGCCGAACACAAATTTTGGGGTTATCAGAGAGTTCAATTAATCAAATTGTTTAGCCTGGCAGCCATTACAAATGATAAACCTGCAATTAATAAGTACACCCAACAATTAAATCAAATCAAGAAAAAATCACTATACGATAAATTATGGAATAAAGAATTGATTGAAAACACGTTAAAAAATAAAGACATTACGCGGGATCAAATTAATCGCATCCTCACCCAAATGGAATCCAATGAACTATTGTCCAATAGTCCTCAGGTATTTATGGACATTAGTCAATATTTTTTGGATAGTGATTATATTCTGGAAGCGACCCGATATAAAAACAGAGCCTTAGCATTATTGCCTGCCTATTTAAATCAACCTTCGGTCAATATTCAATTTGCTCTTCTGCAAGCATCCTTAGAATTGAAAAATTGCAACTATAAGGCAATGGATTCATTAATTCAGAGTTCGAAAGATCTTTTAATGAGTGATGAAGATAAGAACACGAACTCCGTGATCCCGGGAAAGCTAATGGAAAATTTATCATTTATGCAAAAGGCGACGGCTCTGTATAATCAGGCATATAAAAACAGTGAAGATACTGCATTCATAGGTCAGGGAGCCCGCTTAGACGATAAAGCCATTCACATTCTGAATGCTTTAAGAATGGGACTTTCCGGGGAGGCGGACAGAACCCATTTGTTAACCCAATTAACTGATTTATGTAAAGGGGCACTATTTAATTATTCTGAGTTGGCAAAAATCCATAATCTGTCGGACCTTCAATTAAATTCAGTATTGAATTTTTTTGAAGCAAATAAAGCATTTAATTTATTAATAAATCGCCAATTTAAAAACACGTTATCAGCAAGAGAAAATGCTGAAATCGATGCCATAGAGAATGAAATAGATAGAATAAATAATACCCTTAGTACTTCTATAGATTTTAGCGACTCTCTTACCAATCTGAAAAGAGAATTATTGGATTCGTCCAGGAATAAGTATGAAAGTGCTATACTGAAAAGCCGGTTTAAACCGGCTTTAAGCATTCAAATGATTCAAAATAGATTATTATCGGATCAATCTCTCATTGAATTTTTTAATGCAGATACCAACATGTATGTGTTGTTGATCAATCAGAATGAAGTAATTTTTAAAAGTATCGTATCGAATAGAAAAAATGGTATTCCTGGACTGGACGAACTTCTTGTTAAGTTAGGGCAATACATTTATGAAGGTTCGGATCAGGGAGCCAGACCTTTAAAAGAATATAGCAAGGCCGCTTACCAAATTTATACCCTATTGATCAGCCCTATTGTGAATAAGCTGAAAAATAAAATTATCATTATCCCGGAAACAAATATGTCTACACTTCCCTGGGCAGCTTTGCTTACAGAACAACCATCAACTACTAATTGCAAAAAATGGCCGTACTGGGTAAAGACACATACTATTGCTACTCAACATTCACTTTCACTTTGGTTAAATGATGGATTTAGTGAGGAAACAACCGGAGAAAACAAATTTAAAATTTCATTTTCCGGATTTGCTCCATATTTTGATAATTTAAATTACAATCAGGCTGAGTGTAATGATTTAAAAAACTTGATGCAGGGCAATGCTTACCTCAGTGAGGATGCCAATCTAAAAAAATTCACTGATTGTGCGCATAATTCAAGAATACTCCATGTCTCAAGCCATGCAAAAGCAAGTCCAATAAATCAGGATTCATCATACATCAGACTTCAGGATGATATCCTGTACAGCGGTGAAATCAAAAGAATATCCATACCGACTGATTTAGTTTTTCTTAGTGCTTGTGAAACAGGTATTGGCCAGATGATCAGTGCTGAAGGTGTCATGAGCCTGGCCCGCTCATTTTTTACTGCAGGTGCGAGGTCAGTGATCAGCACGCTTTGGAAAGTCAATGATAAAAGTACTAGCTCCCAAGTAAAACTCGTATATGAGCATATGTTAGCAGGTGAATCTAAAGATGAAGCTATTCGCAATATGCAACTCGATTATTTAAAAAGTGTGCCTAATTCAGAAAAGGCATTCCCTTTTTATTGGGCAGCCTATCAATGCCAGGGCGATTTAAAGCCCTTGTTTAAAAAGAGAACGATGAGTACATTGGCTCTCATGACTTTTTTACCTTTATTTATCTTTATTTTTATAGGAATAAGCACTTATCTTTTTCCGGTGATATTTTTAAAAAAACCATCACCTTAATCGGACATTTATTTGAGTTATGACATATAATAAAGTATCAAAATAAAAATTCAAATATTATGGCCAACGAAAATTTCCCTTTAACCTATGGGTCTGTTCATCTTTTTGATGAATTAAAACACCTCGCTCTTCGCCAGGAACTTGATGCTGCTCAAATGGCAATACCGCAGAATTGTAATAAAGCATTAAAAATCAGTGGAGAAATCCAAAAAGTATTACAACAAGCTACTATTAAAAGAGATGCTTTATTTACAAAAGAATCTGTAAACGATTCGTTTGGTATTGAATCTAACTTACGGAAAGCAGGAATAGAATCTAATAAACTAAAAAACATTAAAACAAAATAATTATGGCTTGTCCCTATCCTGGTCCTCCTTGTACTACTGAAAGGAGTACTTCTTCCTCCGGCAATCAACAATTAATTAGAGGTCTTATATCCGGATCTTCAATATCAACCGATATTGGATGGAAAAGAATATATTTTAATAATCCTATTGTTTCTGCTGGCAAAATAAGCGCTCGTATTTTGGATGAAAACAAGAAAACGGTATTAGTAAATTTTAAACAAGTTAGTAAGGTAGATAACCCATTAAAAAACGGATACTTTTATTACCAGCCTGTGGGCTTAGAAAATCTTGCAGGGAAAAAATTTGTGATTTATGAATTGAAAGAAAAAAACAGAACCTATCAGTTTAATATTGAGATTCTTTGATTAATCAAATTCGAAATTTACCACGTTTAATTTTTTTCTACATAAAATTTTTATTACGTTACTTTCTTTACAATTCCCGGATCCAGATATTCCGGTAACTCACCGGATGATTGTGATCCTGTAGAGCGATTGGCAATGCTCCATGTACTTTTATTTGTGGCATGCCTCTATATTCCGTAGTTCCCTTTAAAATGTAATGATTCTGAACTACTATACCATTGTGCAACACGGTAATATTTCCATTTTTTGCAAGGGTACTGTCTGCATTAAATTTAGGTGCCATGTAAATGATATCATACGTTTGCCATTCACCGGGCTTTAAACACGCATTCACTAAAGGAACTGATTGTTTATAGATAGATCCTGCCTGTCCGTTGACATAGGTCGTATTAGTGTAATTATCAAGGACCTGAACTTCATATTTAGAACTTAAGAAAATACCACTATTGCCGCAATCCTGACCCTGACCCCTAGGAGGATTAGGCGAACGCCACTCAACGTGCAATTGACAATCTCCGAAGTATCTTTTAGTTTCAATACCACCTTTACCATTCGGCACGGTCATACTTCCTTCTTTGGGATCCAATACCCACATGCTCGGACTTTTGTCTTTTGACATTACCCATTCATCCATATTTTTTCCATCAAATAATATCACAGCATCTGATGGGGGAGTGGTGCCAGTCCCTGGTGTTACCTTCCTTACCACAGGAGTATAATATTCAGTTTCTTTTGGATCAGCAGTAGATTGCGCGCAGAGACTATGGATGGAAATAAAACATACCACTATCCCAATGAGATTCTTATTCATATTCATTTAATTTATTATAATTTTTTTCAATAAAATTTTACAATGCCCATGCACCACCTACTTCAGAAAGTGGTATACAGGGTTTGTATTCGCCAGGTACGGGTAAATATTTAAGGAGTTTAGTAGCACCAAGTTCTGAAGTACAATATCCAGTGATCGTCAACTCTTTAGTCAGATCATAAAATGGTTTTTGTTTTGGTACTTCTTGGCGATTCCTAAGCTCATCATCCATCGCTTTTACCATTTCCACCCGTTGTTCCTGTTTTAATTTTCCGAATGTTTTGCCATATTTTGATTTAGCATCTTCATCTAATTTGACTAATCCCGCTTTGAAAGTTGCCTGATCCTCCGGTTTGAATACATCTTTCATCATCACATCGATAAACCGATCTACTTTAGCATCTTTGGCACCAGGCGTCTTACCAGCTGGTAATATAGTTTCAACCAGTTCTGTAAGACTGTTTTGATGTTCCTTCGGTATAAATGCAGGGGTCCAATCAGATTTTTCTTCTGCTTTACAACCGGCGAGAACACCACTGATCGTACTGGCTGATAAGGCTCCCCCTAACAACATCGTACTCAGTCTTAATACTTCTCTTCTATCCATGATTTTTGTATTATTAATTGATGATAAAAAATGTGATTAAAGATTCATTCTTTTTAATTCAGATACTGCATGTTCAGCAGCTCTGGCTGTAAGGGCCATATAGGTCAAAGACGGATTGACACAAGCCGCAGAGGTCATGGCAGCACCATCTGTAACATAAACATTGGTACAGTCCCATACCTGATTGTGTTTATTCAAAACGCTATTTTTGGGTGATGTACCCATTCGGGCTGTACCCATTTCATGGATTCCTAACCCTGGAGTATTGTCTTTGGGGTCATTAAGTTTAATATTTTTTGCACCGGATGCTTCCAGCATTTCGGCAGCGGAAGTGATAATGTTTTGGCGCATCTTCATTTCATTTTCTTTAAACTCACAGTCCATAGTGAGCGTTGGTTGTCCCCATTTATCTAAGAGGTCCTTATTTAGCATGATTTTATTTTCATGGTAAGGCAATGTCTCACCAAAACCTGCAAATCCCATCGTCCATGGTCCAGGTGTTGCCAATTGATCTTTAAGGTCTTCACCAAAACCAAGTTCCTTGACAGATCTTTGCCATCCTTGCCTGGAAGCACCACCCTGGTAACCAAATCCGCGAAGGAAATCTTTTTGTACATCTTTGCCAATATTTCTAAATCTGGGCATATAAATACCAGAAGGTTTACGACCGAGATAATACATATCATCGAATCCGGATATTTCTCCACTGGCACCAGCTCTAAAGTGATGGTCCATAAGATTATGACCAAGCTCACCACTGGATGATCCCAAACCATCAGGATATTCATCACTGGTTGAATTCATTAAAATCCAGGTAGAATTAAGTGCAGATGCACATAAAAAGATGATTTTAGCATGGAATTCTGAACTCTCTTTTGTCTCTGCATCTAATATTCGTACTCCGGTTGCTTTTCTTGCTTTTGAATCAAATAGGAGAGTGTTCACTATAGAGTTTGGCCTTATAGTTAAGTTACCTGTTTTTTCAGCAGCAGGCAATGTTGATGATAAGGAACTGAAATAAGCGCCGTATGGACATCCCCGATTACAAAGATTTCTAAATTGACACTTACCTCTTCCATTATGTGCTTGTGTAAGGTTTGCTACTCGTCCCATGGAAAGAACCCGTCCTGGAAATTTTTCCATTATTTTTCCTCTCAAAGATTTTTCTACACAATTATGTTCCATTGGAGGTAAATACTCTCCATCAGGTAATTGCTCCAGACCTTCTTTTTGTCCGCTAACACCAATAAATTTCTCTGCATAAGAATACCATGGAGCAATGTCTTTATATCTGATCGGCCAATCGGTACCATGACCATCTTTTGCATTTGCTGTAAAATCTATATCGCTATGCCTGTAGGAATGCCTGCCCCACATGATCGATCGGCCACCTACATGATAGCCCCGTATCCAGTCAAATCTTTTAATTTCAGTATATGGGCTTTCAGTGTCTTTTACCCACCAATGCTTAGTAGCCTGGGTTACTCCGGTTCGATTTTGTTTTTCGTAGATTTTAAGTTCTTCCTGTGTAAGACGGTTGCCGTTAGGTAATTGCCAGGGTGCCAATGCAGCAGTTGGATATTCCCCATGTTTAACCATCCTACCTCTTTCCAGAACTAATACTTTCAGTCCTTTTTCTGTGAGTTCTTTAGCAGCCCAGCCACCTGAGATGCCTGAACCCACTACTATAGCATCATAGGTGTTTTCAGCTTTTAGATCAGAATTGAAATACATTTAAGTTTTATTTATATAGGTTTCAAAAGGATAAAAATATAAAAATCCACCTGACTGGTATGAATAAGGCCTATTTTAATAGTAAATTAATTTTTAATAGCAATATTTTACCTTACATCCCGCCCGGCTAATTTTTTTATTGGTTCATTTGAAAAAATAAATTAAAGCTCCATTCTTGATAATGATTGTGATAATCAGATCATTACGATTTACTGTTTTCAGAATTAGTCCAAAAAAAGCTTGTTTTTCAACCGGTTATGAAATAAATATTCAATTAAGGTTTGTCAGATCTGGAATTTAGTTTTACCTTTGCGGCTCTTTTTAATTAAGAAAAATCAGTTCAATCGTGAAAACATTATCTTATAAAACCATTTCAGCTAAGAAAGCTGACTTTGACGGTAAACGTAAATGGTATATCGTGGATGCAGATGGTCTTACTCTTGGCAGATTGTCATCTAAGATAGCATCTATCCTCAGAGGTAAAACCAATCCTGCTTATACTCCACATGCAGATACCGGTGATTTTGTCATCGTGACTAATTCGGAAAAAGTCAGAATGACGGGAAAAAAGATGTTGGTGAAAGAATACCAGACTTATTCCGGCTACCATGGAGGTCAGAAAATCAAGACTTCAAAAGAGCTTTATGCGAGAAAACCTGAATACATTCTTGAACATGCTGTAAAAGGTATGCTGCCGAAGAATAGTTTAGGCAGACAAATGTTTAAAAAATTATTTTTATATACTGGGGCTGAACATCCTCATCAGGCTCAGAAACCAGAGATATTAACCATTAAATCCAACTAAATAAATGGACATAATA
Organism: Saprospiraceae bacterium; assembly: GCA_040007895.1. Lineage (GTDB taxonomy): Bacteria > Bacteroidota > Bacteroidia > Chitinophagales > Saprospiraceae > JADJLQ01. The sequence continues at coordinate 13,310 of JBDTUE010000037.1, forward strand.
AACGGTGTCGGAAGACGCAAAGCAGCAGTTGCCAGAGTCTATATTTACAAAGGCAATGGTCAAATCAGGGTCAATGGCCGGGAATTGGCTGATTATTTTCCACTTCGCAATATGCAGGCAAAACTTATGGAGCCTTTCCAGGCTGCCAAAGTTGAGCAAACCGGTTTTGATATGAAAATCCTGGTGTCGGGAGGTGGATTCAAAGGACAAGCAGAAGCTATACGCCTGGGTATTTCCAGGTGCTTAGTAAAAATAAATGGTGATTATAAAAAACCATTGAAGGATCTGAAACTTCTTACTCGTGATGCACGCGTAGTAGAACGTAAAAAATACGGTAAACCAAAAGCTCGTAAGAGTTTCCAATTCTCAAAACGATAATCTTAAAGAATTCAAATTTAAAGTATACTCTGATGAAAATTCCAACATATCAGGAAATGTTAGACGCCGGTGTTCATTTTGGCCATCTAAGGAAAAAATGGAACCCCAAAATGCGCCAGTACATCTTTGCGGAGCATAAAGGCATACACATTATAGATGTAAACAGGACAGCGGAAAACCTGGAGAAAGCAGCCAGTGCTATGCGTAATATTGCTAAGTCAGGCCGAAAGGTCATGTTCGTAGCTACTAAAAAGCAGGCAAGGGAAATATTAGCCAATGCAGCCAGATCAGTAAATATGCCGTTCGTGACTGAAAGGTGGTTGGGTGGTATGATGACCAATTTTGCTACCATCAGAAGATCAGTAAAAAAGATGCATAATATCGAGCGACTCCTGGCTCAGGGAAATGAACTCTCCAGTATTACAAAAAAAGAGAGACTTACTCTGGATAGAGAGCGACAGAAACTCGACAAAGAGCTTGGTGGTATATCTCAACTCAATCGTTTACCAGATGCTTTATATATAGTGGACATCGGACACGAACACATCGCTTTGCAGGAAGCTACCCGTCTGGGCATCAAAACCTTTGCTATGGTAGACACAAATTGTGATCCTAACCTTGTAGATTTTGCAATCCCTGCTAATGACGATGCTTCAAAGTCGATCACTATGATTACAAACGTATTGGTAGATGCTATCAAGGAAGGTCTTGAAGAAAGAAAACAGATGAAGACTGAACTTGAAGGAACTGCCGCTGCGGCTAACGCCTGATAAGATTTGATTTTGTTGTTCGCCGGGATCGTTCATATGTTTCCGTGTATTTATTTAATTCTCTAACTATTACAATTAATATAATATGAGTGAAATTTCAGTTGCTGATGTAAAAAAGCTCCGCGAAATGACAGGAGCTGGTATGATGGATTGCAAAGCCGCCATTACTGAAGCAAATGGTGATTTTGAAAAAGCCATTGAGATATTGCGTAAAAAAGGACAGAAACTTTCTATTAAAAGAGCTGATCGTGATGCTAAAGAAGGTGTGGTTATAGCTTTGGTGAATGCTGATAGAACTAAAGGCATCGTGATACGATTGAGTAGTGAGACTGATTTCGTTTCAAAAAATGAAGATTTTATCAATACGGCCAAACATATAGCGCAGATCGCTTTAGAAAATTTCCCTGCTAATCTGGAAGCGCTCGCTGAGTTGCCAATTAATGGCATTGCTATTAAAGATAAAGTGACCGATATGGTTGCAGCGATTGGTGAAAAAATCGCCTTAGAAAGTTATGAAAAACTCGAAGCTTCCCAGGTAGTACCATACATTCATATGGGTAACAGGGCAGGTGTCATAGTAGCACTCAATAAAGCAGGTGATGCATACTTAGAAGCAGGAAAAGATGTTGCAATGCAGGTTGCAGCTATGAAACCAGTAGCACTCAATGCGGATGCAGTAGATAAATCTCTAATAGAAAAGGAAATAGAAATCGGTAAAGAAGTTGCCCGCCAGGAAGGAAAACCTGAAGAAATGCTTGAAAAGATCGCTGTAGGTAAATTGAATAAGTTTTTCAAAGATTCTACATTATTACAACAGGAATTTGTAAAAGATTCTAAGCTGAATGTGGATCAATATTTAAAGAAAATTGACAAAGATCTTACGGTTACGGCTTTCAAGCATATCATGAACGGGTAATCCGTTTATAACGAAAAATCATAAATAAAAGCGCAGTGTGTTTCAAAATACCTGCGCTTTTCTATTTTGTAAATGTTCCCTTTTGATTCCAACTCTATTTGGAAATCTCCGCCAGATGGTCATAATTTCGGTAAACTACATACTACAAGCTTATATACTCCTTGAATTTTCTTCTGAGGAAATGTATTCATTGAACCTAACGATAGATAATTTGTTTTGATTCTACTTGTGCATGATTCCAGGGATTTAAACAAAGATTTAGATGCTCTACTTATCTGATTATTTGCGAATTTTGCTTCTCATGGAATAAATGAAAAAATCAACTTCATCCAAAAACTCATTGGAACAACGTAAAAAGGAACACATCGAATTGGCTCTCCAGTCGAGAATGGGAGCTATGGAGGCTGACCGGAGATTTTATTATGAGCCACTTCTGCAAAGCCACCCACTGACTTCCAGGGTTCCGGCATTCATGATTGCGGGTAAGAAGATGAATTATCCTATTTGGGTTTCATCCATGACAGGAGGCACATCAGCAGCATCGATCATCAATAAACGGCTGGCCAAAGTATGTAAAGAATTTGGTTTGGGAATGGGCTTGGGTTCTTGCAGAATCATCTTAGATCAAAATCATTATTTCAAGGATTTTGATATCAGGAAAGATATGGGCGATGACGTACCATTGTTTGCAAATTTGGGAATTGCCCAGATTGAACAAATTCATCAGCAAGATCATTGGGAAAAAATCTATAAAATGATCTCAAGATTGAACGCAAATGGCCTGATCATTCACGTCAATCCATTACAGGAATGGCTGCAGCCGGAAGGTGACAGGATATCTGAACTACCTATTGCAAGTATTAAAGCAGCTTTGCAATATTTGACTTTACCCATTATCGTAAAAGAAGTAGGACAAGGTATTGGACCAGAAAGTCTAAAAGCATTAATGCAATTACCATTGGAGGCCATAGAGTTTGCAGCGCTTGGAGGTACTAATTTTTCTGTACTTGAATTAAAAAGAGCAGGTAGTTATCTTCCAAAGTCTTCCACGCACCATCTTAGCCCGTTCGGAAAGGTTGGTCACACGGCTCATGATATGGTGGATATGGTCAATAGGATTGGCAAGACTCTGGGAAATAAAATTAAATGCAGACGGTTCATTATTTCCGGGGGAATAGAAAATTTTCTGGATGGATATTACCTGGTAAAAAAACTACATTATCCAGCAGTATATGGACAGGCTTCTGCTTTACTTAGTCCGGCGCGGAAAAGTTATAAGGATCTTTATCAATATGTAAAATCACAGGTAGATGGTTTAGAATTAGCCTATAATTACCTCACGATTCGTGGATGAAATGCAGACAAACATGGCCGCACAAAAAACAATTTCAGGATTTTCAAAATTATCTAAACTTGGTAAGATCAAGTGGCTGGTTGAAAATTTTTTTAAAGACCCTGAGATTGTAATGCATGAATTAAAAAGTTATTGGCTCGCAGATGTTCATCAGCAGGAAGTCCTGGATGGCATTAGTGAAAATACGATAAGTAATTACCCGCTTCCATTAGGAGTAGTTCCTAATTTTGTCTTAAATGGCAAGACCTATTGTGTGCCCATGGTCACGGAAGAGAGTAGTGTAGTTGCAGCAGCCTCGAGTGCTGCCAAGTACTGGATGGAACGCGGAGGTATTCATGCGGAAGTGATAGATACCATTAAAGTAGGCCATGTTCATTTTTATTGGGGAGGCTCTCCCGAACGATTGAAAGAAATATTTGAGTCATTAAAAAATGAATTGATTGCCGATGCTACGCCACTGATGGAAATGATGACCCGGCGTGGGGGTGGATTAAAATCATTGAGCTGGAAATCATTTGCAGATCAGGAACCGGGCTTATTTCAATTATTCGCTGAGTTTGATACCTGTGATTCTATGGGTGCAAATTTTATTAATACGGTACTTGAACGGTTTTCAACTACCCTGCAGGAATTTTTTGAACAATCTTCTTTGCTAAAAGAGGAAGAACGGGAGATAGATGTGATCATGTCTATTCTTTCCAACTATACTCCCGATTGCCTGGTAAGAACATGGGTAGAATGCCCCATCAAAGATCTTGGTAGTTTTTCGGGAGGTTTTGATGCTATCAATTTTGCAGAGCGATTTTATTATGCCATCGGTATAGCTCAGGTTGATACGTACAGGGCCTGTACTCATAATAAAGGGATATTTAATGGGATTGATTCAGTTGCATTAGCCACGGGCAATGATTTCAGGTCTATAGAAGCTTGTGGTCATACCTATGCATCGCGCAGCGGTAAGTATAAAAGTCTCAGCCAATGTAGTATTGATCGGGATACATTCAGGTTTTGGATGGATTTGCCCTTAGCGGTAGGTACTATTGGCGGATTGACTAATCTTCATCCCATTGCTAAAAGATCCCTTGAAATGCTTGAAAATCCAGATGCAAAGGAACTGATGATGATTATAGCAGCTACTGGGTTAATACAAAATTTTGCTGCTGTGAGATCTCTGGTCACTACTGGTATACAACATGGCCATATGAGAATGCATCTCAATAATATTTTATCCCAGGTAGGGGCTAATAAAGAAGAAAAAGAAGCAGCATTAATTTATTTTTCAGATAAAACAGTATCGGTCAATAGTGTAAAAAATTATCTTCATCAATTTAAGAATGCCCTGAAGTTATAACCTTCATTATTCAAATATTGGATTTCGTTTTCATACGATAATAGACTAAACTATTTCATTCGTATTTTCTTCAACTAACGGGAAAGGTTCCGTATTGGCCGGATCCATTTCTTCAGTAATCTTTCTTACTATTTTATATTCACTGAGAAAAGCTCGTGCAACCACGCGCAGGACAGTATAAGCAGGTATTGCCAATACCATTCCAGTGATTCCGCCAATACGGGCAGCTGCCAGGATTACTATAAAAATCTCCAGGGGATGGGCTTTGACAGTTTTAGAAAACAAAACAGGTTGAACAATCCAATTGTCAATGAACTGAGCTATGAAAATAGATAATACAGCCTTTATACTCATCGGCAAAATCAAGTGCGTAAAATCCATCCCTACATAACTTGTAATTGTAATAAACACAGCAAACCCCATCGCGATAATGGGACCTACGTAGGGAATTACGTTCATAATACCTCCGAAAAAACCAATTAACAAGGCATTCTGAACTCCCATCAGGCTAAGTGCTATATAACAAACCAGGCAAAACAAGGCGGTCTGAAAAACAATCGCACCAAAATACTTACGCAGTAATAAACTGGAATCTATCAGGATGTGTTTGATTTTTGCTTCGTGACGTTGGGGAACTATGGCAATAAGATATCCCTGAAATAAACCGGAATTCTGCAAAAAGAAAAAAGTAATAAAAATAATCGATCCGACAGCAAGTAAAAGATTACTTCCTATCTGTAATATAGAACTGAACAAAGTCGATAACCGCTCAGGCCTGAACCATTTGGTGAAGATCATTTTTAACTGATCCAATACCGTTTGCTCGGAGGACATCAATCCGAAACTTTGCAATTTGGCGTTGATATAAGCTATAGGTTCTTGCAGGGAATTGCCTATTTTGTCGTAATCAAGATTGGCAAGATGGGAGCCTTGTTCTATTATGATTGGAATAAACATGACTCCAAGCAACGCGATCAATGTTATAAAAATAATAATAGTCAATATTGCACTTACTGAATTTCCCCACCTGAATCTTTTTAAATTGAATCGATTAAGAAAAAAGTTCATAATGGGTAGACCGAGCATGGACAATACCCAGGAAGCTAATATAAATGTGACGATCGTTGAAAAATAATAAATGAGATAAAGGCCTATCAACGCAGTCACCGAAATCCAGAATGTACGACCTAGCTTTTGCATAACATGACAAAATAGTCTTTTCAAAGGGGATTATATAATCAAGTAAAGAACAGGAATTTGACTCACTCTATGACTGATTTGAATGAATGTAGACTGCACAATTTATTTTTTTTGAATCAAAGCCTTAATTTGTATATATTTAAAGTTCGGTAATGTCTTATTGCAGATCCATATTATTGATTTGTTCCTTTATGGCTTTATCTTTTTTGAGTAGAGCCCAGACCACTATTCAGCCAAGGCAAAATGATTATACGTTTAATGGGGTTTTATATAATGAAGAATCGTCTTTCCTCGGAGGCATTCATTCCTCCGGCTTTAATATAGGGTACCGTAAAGGCATCATTAAAAAATATTATCTCACCACATATTATCATATTGACCTCGGAGGATTAAAACACCCCAGGGAATATCAGCAAACGTTGCGAGCTCAATCTGCGCTTCATAATATTACAAGTGCCAACAGTTTCATTTACGGTAAACAGAATTCTTTTTTTGCGTTACGAGGAGGCCTGGGTGCGAAACGATATTTTTCGGAAAAAGCGCGTCGTAAAGGTGTGGCTGTTGCCTTGACATATGAAGGTGGACCATCAATTGGTTTAGTTAAGCCTTATTACCTTGATCTCAGGAAGTTTAATGATGATCAATACTATATTGAACCGACCAAATACAGCTCCAAAATTAAAGAAGAGTTTCTGAATCTGAATAATATTGCAGGCTCTTCTTCGTTGTTAAAAGGCATCACAGAGATGGATATAATACCAGGTATTCAGGGAAAGGTCATGCTTAATTTTTCTTTTGGGGATATAGAAAGTTCTGTAAAATCACTGGAAGCAGGGCTTATGGTGGATATTTACACCCGTAAAGTGCCCATCATGATTGAAGAACCGAATACAGCTTATTTCATCAATTTCTATGTTGGCGTGGAATTTGGTAAAAGGAAATAAGTATTATCTTGAGCTAAGTGTATTCAACCTGAGGATTTTAACAATATACTTATCTAATAATTTTTATTTTTACCGTTTATTGTCAAGATTAGAATGAGAAAATTCATCATATTTATTGTTTTGGTGGCTGGTGTAAACCTTGCTTTTTCACAGGACATCCACTTTTCGCAATTTTATATGTCCCCGTTGAACCTCAATCCTGCTCTTACCGGAGTCATGAATTGTAACCAACGATTTATTGGAAATTACAGGAATCAGTGGTCCAGTGTGCTCCGTTCCAATGCATATAATACCTATTCGGCCACGTTTGATTCAAAAATTCCAGTAGGCCGATATGACTATTTTGGAATCGGTGGTGGATTTTGGGGCGATGTAGCCGGACAATTAAATTTTGGAACACTCCAGGGTAAACTTTCAGGTTCATTCAGTAAAAGAATGGCCGGAAGCCGGACCAATTCACACTACCTCGTTGCAGGATTTGATATCGGTGCTGCTCAGAGAAGTGTAAATTTTGCGAATGCCCAGTATGGAAGTCAGCATGATGGTCAGGGAGGATTCGATCCTACACTTCCAGGGGAGGCATTGGACAAGAGCAATTTTATTTTTGCGGATGTCGATGCAGGTTTGCTTTGGTTCAGTGTGGTTGGGGATAATAGATTTTATATCGGTGCCGCGTACAGCCATTTGAATAATCCAAATCAATCTTTTAGTAATGACCGGCTGGTGCCGTTGACCAATAAAATAACTGTTCATGCGGGTGGTGAACTTGCATTTAAAAAGAATATGAATTTTGTTCCGGGCATTGTTATGTTTAAACAAGGGCAGGCTTTTGAACTGAACCTTGGCACAAGCCTTAAGTTTATAACTCAGAAATCCAATGATTTTGAACAATCGTTTCAATTTGGAGGATGGGTCAGATTAGCTAATCATTATGAAAAAGCATTTACGACGGATGCTGTGATTGTATCATCCCGATTTGATTTTAATAATTATGGTATTGGCTTAAGTTATGATTTGAATGTTTCCAGTTTACGACCCGCCAGCAATGGCAATGGAGCATTTGAGATATCGTTGATTTATAACATATGCAATGGTTCTAATAACAGGGGTGTATATTGCCCTACTTTTTAGTGCCAGGTAGATGTAGACAAATTTTTTAGATCCTATGACAAATAAAACTATGTGTCTTTAAAAGGCACGGAGTTTGCAATTTTGATTAACTTTTAGTTTATTTGTTCAATCTTTAAAAACCAAAAACATGTTCGGATCTAAAAAAACTGAAATGGTAACCACCACTCCAACTACCAAAAGCTTATCCTCCGGCGGGACTTCATCCGCTCTTAATAGTGTTGTTAATGGTACGCGTATCGATGGCAAGGTCCATTGTGAACACGATATTCGTATAGATGGCCATTTAAAAGGCTCTTTAACCTGTAATAGTAAAGTTATTATAGGGCCTACGGGTATTGTTGATGGCGATATCGAGTGTGAAAATGCCGTTATCGAAGGACATTTTATCGGCATCCTTACAGTACGTGATTCGCTCCAGGTAAAAGAATCTGCCAATATCAAAGGAGACATCAATACGGATAAACTGGTAGTTCATTCCGGAGCTGTATTTAATGTTTCCTGTCTTATGAAAAATGAAATACACCATGAAAAAGTATCTTCTTCCAATGGTGTATATCTGGAAATAGGGTAGTGCCCCTTATATCTTTACCAACAACTTTGAACCCAAATAAGCAACCATCAAATGGAAATGACCTGATGAAATATTCAGGCATGGCCTTTGAGATGGCTGTTTATATTGGAGTAGGACTATTGATTGGTACTGGGTTAGACAGATGGCTTAAAACCAGTAAACCCTACATGACCTTGTTGTTTGCTGTTGTATTTATCACCGTGTATTTTATAAGGCTCATTAAAGATTTATCGCGTAAATAAATGGCGATTAGATCTTTCTATACGATCCTTCTGTTAGTTACTTTATTGGATGCAGCCACTTTATGGGTTTTGTACCATTTTAATAGTATACAGGCAGGGTTTTTTCCCATATTCGGGATTCTATTTTTCTTTACCTTTTGTGTGCTCATTTTTCATTTGGGTCGAAATTCTGCGATGTCGTCAGATAAAAACCGTTTTACGTCTGTAGTCATGTCAATGATCTTTCTTAAATTGGTACTGACCCTGGTCATTGTGTTGACATATGATCGATTAGTTACCAAAGTGTATATGCATCATATCGCGAGTTTCCTGGTGTCCTATCTTTTTTTTACGATCTATGAAGTTTATTTTATGTCAAAACTTGCACGATGGCATATTTAAATAAACTTCAGGAAATAAACAAAGTCAAAATCAATGACCTTGAATTTGATCCGGCAGAATTAAAGGAAATACAGGTCATCCAAAGCGGTGACAATAAATATTTTGTGAATATAAATGGTCGACAAATCCAGGTCAAGTGGGTTCCAACTGATTCACCGAGACAATATTCGTTGGTAATTGATCAACAATCCTATGAGGTGACTTTAATCCGTAATATCGATGTTCAGGTTGAAGCCATGAACTTTAGCCAGCGGTTGAGCTTAAATACGGAAGCTATACTTGCACCTATGCCGGGCCTTGTCAAAAAAATTTCTGTTTCAGTGGGAGAAGAAGTAATCAAAGGCCAGCATCTCCTTACGCTTGAAGCGATGAAAATGGAGAACTTGATCAAATCGCCACATTCCGGGAAAGTAAAATCTATACTGGCCATTGCAGGGACCGCGGTTGAAAAAAATCAGGTCCTGATCACTTTTTGAATGGCGATTGATAATTCCTATCTTCGGATCTTACAATTTTTTAGGTAATGACATTGAATGATTTTTTTGAATACCTCTCCGCTAATCCCAGCCTGATTTTATTTTTTAGTGTAGCTACCCCGTTGAGTGCTTTTTTGATTGGAATTTTTAGTCAGGGAGAAGGACACCTTTCCCCCTGGAAATACCTGTATTCATTCTTAATTTATCTGGTCTGTGTGCCTGGTATTTTTGTCCTTATGTTGAATATCTATCTTTTTTTATTCGAACGGCAAAGTATCTGGAATGTGAATCTTTATACCCAGGTATTACCACTCATCGTGATGGGTATCACATTGGCTCTAATCAAAAGATCAGTTTCATTGGATAATATTCCTGGATTCGGTAAACTGACCGGACTCCTGGTCATGATAACTGCTATTCTTATGATCATGTGGTTTATGGATAAAACGCATATTTATGTGTTTAGTTATATGCCTTTTTCTCAAGTAGTTATGATTATGATTGGATTATTGATTGTAGTCAGGCTTGCCTGGAAAAAAATTGCAGGTTAAATAATTTATAAGATATTTATAAATTAGCGTCGCCAAATTATATTCCTGCCTGCCCGACAGGTACTCGCTTGATAAGTCTTTTCCATTTATTCATTTTTTTAACCAATTTATTTATGAAAGCATTGAGGTATATAGGTATTCTGTTAATCACGCTGGTGGCCTTATTTCTAATTTTAGGTATTGTAGCGCCTAAAAAATCTCATTTGGAGCGTTCAACATCGATTAATGCTAAGCCGGAAATAGTTCAAAACATTGTTTCACACTTTTCCGAGTCTAAAAACTGGAATCCCTTTCTTGAAAAGGATCCTAATGTTGTAGTTACCATGGAAGGGCAAGATGGAACCGTTGGTTCTAAATATACCTGGAAAGGCAATAAAGATGTAGGAGCCGGTAGCCAGACTATTTCAAAATTAGAGCCAGGACTCGTAGAGACTGCTTTACATTTTGAAGGAGCAATGGGTGGAGATGCAAATGCAGATATGAAAATCGAGGAAGAAAACGGAGGCTCTTCGAAAGCAACCTGGTCATTTGATATGATATCTCCTTATCCATGGAATGCAATGAATTTGTTTATAAGCATGGACAAATTTCTCGGTCCTGAATATGAAAAAGGATTGGCAAAACTTAAGACTTATGCAGAATCTATGGCTAATAAGAAATACAGGGGCTATGAAGTAAACCTGATGGATAGCAAAGGACATAGTTATATAGGTTTACGTAAGACGATCATGATAAAAGATGGCGATATGTACTTTAAAGAAAGCTCAGCGGCCATCAGCGCTGCATTGAAAAAAGCAGGTAAGGAGATGGATGGAATGATTGTAGGTCTATATTTTAATTATGATGAAAAAGCCGGTAATACAGATATGGCCGTTGCTACTGCAGTTAAAGGAGGTGGACCAATTCCCGGATTAACCTCATTTGACATACCAGCAGGGAAGGATATCATGGTGAATTATTATGGTGCTTATGGTAAAACCGGAGAAGCTCATTATGCCATTGATGATTATATGAAGGAAAAAGGAATAAAAAATAGTTACCCTGTGATTGAAAGTTATATGAATGATCCAATGGTGGTCAAAGACACTGCTAAATGGCACACGCAGATCATTTATCCTGTTCTTAAATAATCAACTATACTTACTGTACAT
>JBDTUE010000038.1:0-24650 GCA_040007895.1 Saprospiraceae bacterium
TTTTTTACCGTGTCTTGGAATGATTTTTGCATTTTAAACCGTTAAATCTAATATATCATGAGATCAGTTTGGAAAGGCCATATCCGGTTTTCGTTAGTTACGATTCCAGTGAGATTGTATAATGCTATCGAATCCAGTCAAACCATTAGTTTTAGGCAATTGCATAAAAAGGACAATAGCCCAATAGGATATGACAAAAAATGTAAGGCTTGTGGAGAAACTGTAAAATCGGAAGACATTCTCAAAGGGTACGAATATGCGCCGGATCAATATGTGATCATGGAGAGTTCTGACCTCGAAAAAATAAAACTAAAGAGCAATAAAATCATTGATATTGAGGCGTTTGTAAAGAAAGAAGAAGTGAATCCTGCTTTGTTTGATACTCCTTATTTTGCGGGGCCTGATGGTGATGTCGCTACCAAAGCGTACGGCTTACTCAAGGAGTGCCTGGATCAAACCCATCGGCTAGCTGTGGGAAGGGTGATTTTAAGAGACAAAGAAGAAATTGTCCTTATTGCTCCCAATGGCCCGGGACTTATGATGTATATGCTACGATATCCAGATGAATTACGGAATATTGAAGCAGTGCCACAACTCGATCCTAACGCAAAAATCGATGATGCTCAACTCAAATTGGCTAATGTCTTGGTTGAAACCATGTCCAAATCATTTAAAGACCTTGAACTCAAAGACAGATATTTTGGCTCTGTCATGGAAATCATCCAGGCAAAAATTGCAGGTAAAGAGATTGTTTCAGTCAAAGAAGAAGAAACACCAATCGTTGATATCATGACAGCACTCAAGGAAAGTATATCTCAGGCTAAAGCTGAAATAAAACCCATGGTCAAAGCAACAGGTGACTCGGATGAGGATATCCCAGCGAGCAAAAAGAAAAAGTCAGCTTAACGACTTAAATATTAAGGATTCTAATTAGCCCTGCCCATTTGGATTTTCGTTTTCATTCTTGTACTTTGAGCGCTGTACAACGTTAATTTAGTTGGTATCAAATTAGCTTACTTTAAATGAGATCGCGGCAAATAACATTTTGGACACTTTTAGTATTCATTTTCATTCGGTGCGTGCATGAACCCCGCCGTGGTGAAGTACTGGAATATGAATTAAAATCATTAGTCAATTCCCAGAGTCCTACAGGGAATATTGATTATTTCATCTTGCCTGAAAGTTCTGATTTCCAAAGTTTACCCAATCAGGACAAGAAAAATCCGATGAACGCAGCTAAGGTTGAGCTTGGCAAGATGCTCTTTTTTGAAACTGGTCTGGCTCTGGAACCGAAATATAATGCTTCACTTTCAGCTTATTCTTGTAGCAGTTGCCATATTCCAAAAGTTGGATTCACTGCTGGCAGATTTCAGGGAATTGCAGATGGGGCTGTTGGATTTGGTATATCGGGAGAAGGTCGAAAGAAAAACCATTTATACCAGGGTGTTGATGTAGATGCCCAAGGTGCCAGGCCACTCCCTACTATTAACCTTACTTTTGTTACCAATGCTCTTTGGGCAGGATCATTTGGATCATTTGGTGTCAATAAAGGCACAGAATCAGTCTGGCACCAGGATACGTTGATTGAAATCAATTTTAAGCTAAAAGAAGGTCTCGAAGCCAATAATGAGCGCGCTCTTGCAGTACATCGACAGGTAATTAATAAAGGAGTAACGGATATGTTAGGATATACCTCATCATTTGATGTTGCCTTTCCAGAATATCCGGAGTCCACAAGATATTCCCGTGAAACTGGTGGTGCGGCAATAGCGGCTTATCAAAGAACTATCCTGACCAATAAAGCACCCTTTCAGCTATGGCTAAAGGGCGATTTGAACGCAATTACAGAAAACCAAAAAGAAGGCGCTTTACTTTTTTTTGGAAAAGCCGGATGTGTAAATTGTCATAAAAGCCCTTCCTTTAATAATATGGACTTCCATGCCGTTGGAGTAAACAATCTTTACCAATCAGGACTTGATGTGTTCCGCACGGATGCTGCAGACAGAAGAAATCTTGGTCGCGGTGGATTCACCTATAGAGAAGAGGATATGAATAAATTTAAAGTCCCACAATTATATAATTTGAAAGATGTAGGATTCTATTTTCATGGCGCCAGTAAAAAGACTTTAAGAGAAGTCGTTGAATATTTTAATGTAGGTGTACCTGAAAATCCTCTTGTAAAACCTAGCCAGATGTCACCCATCTTTCACCCTTTAGGATTATCTGTAAGAGAAATCGATCAACTTACGGATTTTATTGAGAACAGTTTATTTGATGCTGATCTGGAGCGATATGCTCCGATTCGAACTAAATCAGGAAATTGTTTTCCTGACAACGATCCTCAGGCTCAGATAGACCTGGGTTGTAAATAAGCCTTTTCTCTAATTTTTTCGTATTATTTATTTTTTTAATTTGTAGGAATTATAAATTATTTTTGTCACTGGTGGCAAAGATTATCCCATATCAAAAACAACGGTTTCAACCGATTGATTTTAAAAGAGCGGATGATTACGGCGTAATCACGGATGGTAGTCAATTAAATCTATTTGATCAGCCATCTAAAGAGGAAACACCTACCCTACCCCTCGCTGACAAGACCTTTGATCTTGCTTTGAAATTAGATCTTAAGAATGATCCATCCGCTGAAAGTTATTATCTCAGGGCAATAGAAAAAAATGAAAATATAGCTCATTCATTATGTAACCTCGGAGTTATAGCAGCTCATAAACAAAATATGTCCGAGGCTGTTGATCTTTTTTCAAGAGCACTCGTGGCTGATCCAAGGCATTGTGAATCTCATTTCAATCTGGCAAATGTATACTTCGCTGCACGTGATTTTCCATTAGCGATTTTACATTACCAGATCGTTACTAAAATAGCCGGCTTATTTGCAGATGTCTATTTTAATTTAGGGCTTGCATTCCTGGAGGTAGAAGATTTGAAATCAGCTAATGAAGCTTTTAAAAAATACAAATCACTTTTACCGGAAGAACATCCTGATCATATCAATGTGATCCTTAAGTCCTTGTCAGGTTTGTTATAACTACGAAGCCTGATTCCAATTCACCAGTTATAAAATTATCTGGTAGTAATTTATCAATATTGGAGAAAAATTATCTTGTATTTAATCCACCCTGGAAATTCGCTATCGGATCTATTCTAGTCATTTAGTAATTAGATAGAATACTTTACAACAAGCTAAAAAAACATCAGTTTCAAAGAGTATGGTTAAAGAATCTAATGTAAAGGACCTCAATCAATTCTTCTAGACCAGATTTAAGTCCCTTACTAGTAAAATTTGAGTATTTTGGTCTAATCAATTTACATACGGATGCCATCACAGGAAATAGAATTTATTTTGTCCCGACAACTTGCTGAATACATATCAACACCGGTTGTTTTAGTAGATCATGACGGGAGAATGATCTATTATAATGAATCAGCAGAATATATACTGGGAAAAAAATATAATGAATCCGGTGAGATAGAATCCAGGGAATGGGATAACCGTTTTTTTGAGGATCATGACCGACGTACCACTCTTGACATGTTGGATCTGCCATTTGTCAAAATACTCAGTGTAAGACATATTATGCAGGGGGAATTCTGGATGCGAAATTTTGAAGAAATTGAGCAAAAAGTATTAATGATCTGTATTCCTTTAGTAGGATTGGCGCAACGTGAATTAGGAGCTCTGGTTTATCTAAATCTAATTCAACGATAGCCAATGACCATTCGTTTTTGGGGCACCCGGGGTTCTATTCCCACTTTCAACAGTGACACGGTAGCATATGGTGGCAATACTTCTTGTGTAACGATAGTAGATAAAGGGGTGATGATCATTCTGGATGCAGGATCGGGTATAAAAAATCTTGCAGACAGTGACTATATAAAACTTTTCACCGAGTTTCATATCCTCATCACGCATATGCATTTTGATCATATCCAGGGACTTGGATTTTTTGGCCCTTTCTTTAATCCAAAAATTACAGTAAATATTTATGGACCAGCTTCCAATTCTGACGAGTTAATTAAAAATTTGAGTAAATATTTATCTCCTCCCCTTTTTCCAGTCAGGATTCAGGATTTTAAAGCAGATAATCAATTTTATTCATTGCCTAAAGCAAGTCTGAAAATCGGTCACCTGCAGGTTGATGCCCAGTTCCTATGTCATCCCGGACCTACGCTTGGTTATAGAATTAATAATGGCAGAAATACTGTAACCTATATCCCTGATCATGAAGTAGCTTTAGGTGTCCCTGCCTTTCCTAAATCCAATGAATGGACTTCAGGATATGGACTCGCTGAGCAAACAGATTTATTGATTCATGATGCACAGTATGATGTCGAACAATACGAATCGAAGGTGGGTTGGGGCCATAGTTCATTTCCTCAGGCAATACAATTTGCAAAGCTATGCCAGGCTAAAAAGCTTTATTTTTTTCATCATGACCCAATGCATACGGATCAACGACTTGAAGATCTTTACAAAACCTATGTCCAGGATGCCGGTGAAGAAATTCCATTTGAAGCACATCTGGCTAAAGAATCTGATACGATTGAATTAGCAGAATAAAAACCCAGGTGATACCAACCTAATGAACACCAAAGGAAAGAGCTTCCTTATAGAGTTGCACAGGTACGGAATCAATTATTTATTTTGATTGAGTGTTTTCCTTTAAATCTTATTTTTTCCCTTTCAGCATATTTTTCAAACATCTGATCTTGTTCTGCCATGGGTATAGTGGGTGAATCTGAATAATAACCTTTCAGATTTCTTTGACGGTATCCTTCATATAAACTGACTGCACAGGCAACGGAAATATTGAGGCTTTGTACCATACCTACCTGTGGTATAATAAAATTACCATCTGCATAACCTGCTGCCTCATCGGTGACTCCAAGATGTTCATTTCCAAAAAGAAGGGCTATCTTCTGTGTAAAATCGATTTCATATAAACTCTTGCTGGCTGGTAATATCTTAGTAGCCCAGATCTGCTCGTACCCCTTTTGCCTGATTGCATCAATAGCTGTTTTAACAGAATTGAATTCGAATACATCTACCCATTTCCGTGCCCCGGAAGATGCTCTTTTCCCCAATATGAATTGGTTATTTTTATTTTCATCAGGATAGATCATAAAAACTTCACGGATACCTACGGCATCGCAGGTACGCAGGACAGCTCCGATATTGTGTGGATCCCGGACATTTTCAAGGATCACTGAAAAATGGGATTGCCTTTTCCGGATAAGGTTACGAATCCTATCTTTTCTGGAATCCAACATGATAAAAAATATTATTGAATTTTATTAAATCTGAACTGGTCGTACCGGAGTAAATAAAGCGCTTTATTTTCGATACATTCTATATTATTAGCATTCAATCTATCGTCTACCGGGGTGTTAGCTTCAATTACTTTTTCCAATTTATAATCTGTACTAATCCCTGAATATGTGTGTACATCACCATAATAGTTAAATCCTTTTCCGAATTCATTCAACATCTTTGATAGATAAATAATTGCGTCATAACCTTCATAAGCCTCTTTAAGGGGAAAATTCTGATATTCCTGAAAAAACGATTTTCTGAATGCAATCACATTATCGGAATTAATATCTACAAAGGTCGATGAAGAGATTACGACTTTTAACTGCGAAAACAAACTCATAAAGTCCCGGGAGTAATCCAGCCAGGAAGGCATGCCTATAACTGTAATTTCTTTTGTTTTTCTCATTTGGTTGAGATGTCTTAAAAAATTGAAGACTACATCTGGTTCTTCATATTCTGTGACCACATAGACTGATTTGGTCGTATCCAGGTATTTATAATCATCCGAAAATTTAAAATCATCCTTCACTGTACTCCTGGCTATCATGACAGGCACACCGTTATTCAGTCGCTGAAACTCATTCTCGAAATAGTTCATCAACGCTGTTGATTTTTCTCTCCCTACAAGACAAATGTCATTGAATTTATTCTGAGACATGATATATTTAGCCAATGTCTCGCAATGGGTAGGTAGTGATGCTTTCAATAAAATATAATTTGCACTCAGATTTTCTATGGTACGGAAAGAATTCCATGGCGCTGCCATTAGAATATTTTTTTCACGGGCAAATTTGGCAGTCTCACTAATCTGGTCTCTGCGAAGCGGACCCAGTATTAAATCCGAAGTTGCCACTTTGGGGTCTTTCAGGATATTGTTGAGCGCTGCCATAGATGGTTTGAGATCGATGATATTGATGTCTACTGAAAATAACGAGTCCTTAATTTTTTCAGCACCCATTTTGACTCCGGCATAATAATGAAAATATTTTTCTGATCCTTCTGTACTCATGTCCTTACCTATGTCTTCATCTGAAAGGGGCAACAACAGAGAGATTCTATACCGGTGGCCAGGATCATTTTTAGAACCAACAGGGTTATTTGATTTATCCTGGATATAAGGTTCTTTACCTGAATCCTTCCAGATTATAGTATCAACTCTTGTATTAGCAGGGGTTGCTGTTTCGTATTTACCCGTCGTGGGATTAAATACTTCTGGTTTGCTTTCAGTCTTAGGTGGAACGGGTTGACTTGGCGGTATTACTTTCTTTGGGGTTGAACAACTTGCAATTAAAAGTAAAAGGACAAGCCCGAGATTTGGCAACCATTCATTCCCATTCGATTGTTGCAGGAGGCTTCGTACTGATGTCATATACTACTCTGTTTATTCCTTTTACTTTATTGATGATTTCATTGGATACTTCCGCTAAAAATTCATAAGGCAATTTACTCCATTCCGCCGTCATTCCATCCATGGAATTCACTGCCCGCAACGCAAGAGTAAATTCATAGGTTCGTTCATCTCCCATTACGCCCACCGATTTTACCGGGAGTAAAATGGCACCTGCCTGCCAAACCTCATCATACAAATTCCACTTTTTTAATGCTGCGACATATATGGCATCAGCTTTTTGAAGGATATCAATTTTTTCTCTGCTTATATCCCCTAATATACGGATGGCAAGTCCCGGACCAGGAAATGGATGTCTTTTAAGAATACTTTCAGGAATTCCAAGTTCAGCTCCAATTTTACGCACTTCATCTTTAAATAACATGCGCAGGGGTTCTAATACTTTTAAATTTAATTTATCCGGTAATCCACCCACATTATGATGAGACTTGATAGTTACTGCAGGACCGTGGACTGAAATCGACTCTATCACATCAGGATAAATAGTACCCTGAGCAAGCCACTTTACTTCTTTTAATTGTTTGGCTTCCCGTTCAAAAACATCGATAAAACATTTACCTATTATTTTTCTCTTTTGTTCCGGATCTGAAACCCCAATCAAATGATCCAGAAAATAATCGGATGCATCAATCGTCTTTACATTAAAACCATGTTCATGGTATAATTCTGAAACCTGCTGAGTTTCATTTTTTCGCATCAATCCATGATCAATATAAAAACCATGTAATTGTTTGCCTATGGCCCGATGGATCAATGCAGCCGCCACCGTACTATCTACCCCACCCGAGATAGCAAGGAGTACGTGTTCATCTTTTACCTGGTCCCTGATCAACTGGATTTGTTCCTCAATAAATGCAGCCGGAGTCCAGTCTCCTTTCAGTCCCGAAATTGAATAAAGAAAATTTTGCAATAATTGTTTGCCCTTTAAGGTATGTGTTACTTCCGGATGAAACTGAATCGCATAAACAGGTGCTCCAAATTTTGAAGAAGCGAAGGCTGCTACAGGAATACTTTCCGTAGTGGCCAAAAGGTGAAAATCTTCGGGTATCCGTTCTACCGTGTCTGCGTGAGACATCCAGATTTGTGAATCCTGTTCGATATTTGAAAATAGTGGATCAGACTGGTCTATCACTTTTAATTTGGCTTTTCCGTATTCCCGATGGTCTGATTTTATTACAGATCCACCTAAAGAATCAGCCAATAACTGAGCGCCATAACATACCGCTAATACAGGGACCTTACCCAATATTTCATTAAATGGAATTCTTAATGCGTTAATATCTTTTACTGAAAAAGGGCTACCGGAAAGAATTACTGCTTTGGTAGTAGAAGAAAGTTGATACTGGTTAAAAGGTTTAATCTCGCAATAAACATTGCATTCGCGAACCCGCCGGGCAATGAGTTGAGTGTATTGTGATCCAAAATCTAAAATTAAAACCTGTTCATGCATATCAATCTGCAAGGAGGCCCCTGCCTGACTTTTTAATTAAATTTTTTTCTTTCAGTTCTTTCATGATCTTGTCAAGCACTCCATTGATGAATTCTTTACTCTTAGGGGTGGAGTAAACTTTAGAAAGTTCTACATATTCATTCAAAGTTGCATTTGTCGGAATAGATTCGAAATTCAGAAATTCGGCCATTGCCATTTTTAGTAAGATCATATCAATAATGGCTACCCGTTCTGAGTCCCAGTTCTTCAGTGTGGGTTTAATGATAGCTGCATAATCATCTTCCTGCTCCAGTACATAATTAAGCAGGGATTTGCCAAATTCTAATGTATCGGGTTCCGTCTGGGTAAACTCTTTATAAAATTCTTCCGAAGTCGGTAATGATTTTAGAGTTTTTTTAATTGCACCTACGATAAGGGAGTCATCATCTTCCCAATTATACAATTGATCTTCAACCGTTT
The DNA here is from genome assembly GCA_040007895.1 of Saprospiraceae bacterium. Taxonomy (GTDB): domain Bacteria; phylum Bacteroidota; class Bacteroidia; order Chitinophagales; family Saprospiraceae; genus JADJLQ01. The sequence goes on from JBDTUE010000038.1 coordinate 8,647, forward strand.
CATTGAACAAATTGTCTTTGCGAAGAAAACGGTATAATTCTAATAAGATTTCAAGATGATTGCGCTCGTCGGGTGATTTTTCAAGATAACTTTTATATACATCCAGTTTTGCAAACTCACTATATATTTTCTTTAAAACATCTTCATCCACCCATTTTTCAAAGCCCGATTTATCGAATAGTTTTTGCAATTTTTTATTAGTGACCAGGCATTGGATCAGGCTATTATCATACAAAACAGGCGTAAAGTTTTTATCATCCTGGGTAGGCAGGTATTTATTTTGAATCTTGTCTGCTACATTTCTGGCCTGACGGCAAATTTGCTGAATCAGGTATAGCTGAAAAAGGTATAAATTGAATGAATTCTGGATCGACTGATCAAATAACCGGGGAATATGGCTTTCCTGAAGATAAGGATCTCTGTTTTTCGCAAACAAGATCTGCATCACTTTTACTCTTAAATTTCTCCTACTTAACATGGGCGCTTGTCGTCACTTCTGATGGCACAAATATAACCAAATTTGTTATATGACTAAGTTTAAATGGTAAACTAAAAGTTAAGCTAATACCTATTCATCCCGGGTTAATTCTTTTTTATCAAATCTCTTAAAGTAGCGCTGGATGGAAGATGTTTGTAATGCCATTTCTCGATTATTTTTCCATCTTTCCAGAGAATCAGACCCGGATTAGATCGCATCACCGTTTTTAACGTAATGTCATCAGCCTGGTATACCGGATAAGTAGCTTTAATCGCATTTGAAAAATCCTGGATATGTGCTTCACCCAATCCACCCGTTACCGCATATATTTTGATTCCATCCTGGTGCAGTTGATCAACCAATGGATTGATTTTATCTGTAAATATGGAAACATCCTGCGGATCAGGTATGAATCTATCCACGTCTTTCGTAAGTGAATCCAAACGAATAAATTTTCTTAACCGGATGGTATCCTTTTTAATTATCCGGACGCTGTCTTCAAACAAACTATCCACTTTGATAAATTTTTCAGTGATCGAAGATCCATGAATTTTATACGCATTAATCATCAAGGAATAACCGGGTTCCTTCAACAGCTCAACGGTGATATCTGCTCCATGCATATCCATGATCTGGTAATCACTCACTTTTGTCCTTTTTATTTTCGATTCACCATAAATGAATTTTGTTTCCCAGGATTCTTTGGGATATTTTTTAAATTCTTTCATATAATCCGCGTATGGAATCCGAACTTTTTCCTTAGTTGACTTATTGGTTGCTTCAGCGAATTCAATCTTTACTTGTTGTGCTGCTGCTAATTCATTCTCCCGGGTGGTTCTGATATCGGCCCCGTTTTTGAATGGCCTGAAATCCCACATAGGTTCATTCTGAAAAGTATTCTTCCATGAAAATAAACTTATACCGATCAGGGATGCGATCATAATCCCGAACCGTATACCCGGAGTCCATAACTGGTGTTTTACTTTCCCAAAAACTAAAAAAAGGACACCTGGAATTAATAAGAACAGATCTTTGAAAAAAGAAATCTTAGGATCTAATTTTAAGAAATCCCCAAAACAACCACAGTCAGAAACCCTCATTTGGTTTTTATCATAACTGCCCCAGGCAGAAAAATCAAAAAAGTTTTTATTGGAAGGAACATAACCAGTGAGATAGGTAAATCCTGTTAGCACTGTAAAAAATACCAACAGTATAAAAAATATCCTTGAGGTCCATTTTGGAGCAAACCCTATAATCAAAGCCACTCCTAACAAGATCTCCAGGATGATCATACCCAAAGAAAATGAAACCGCATATTTAGCCATGAATGGAAAAACCGGTGCTATAAATGAAAACCAGGTAGGTTTAAATGTTTGTTCAAAGGCAGCAAAATACTGATCCATTTTAAAGGCTGTACCCATCGGATCAACGGCTTTAACCAATCCGGAAAAAATAAACCAGACACCGCAAAAATTTTGAAGAAAAGTCATCAACCATGATTGTGGTTTTATGAGCCACTTTGAAAAGCTAATGGTAAGTATCAGCGCCAGGATGGCAAAAGAAATAATTAAGGTACTAAGTGTCATATCAGGTTAAAAATTTGGATTAATGGATTGTTTGATCAGGATCAGGGCAAAAATAGAGTAATTCATGATGTCCATTACATTCGCATCAACTCCTTCGGAGACTAAGGTATTACCCCGCTGATCTTCTATTTCTTTAATACGAATGATTTTCATCAGGATGAGGTCCGTCATCGATGATATGCGCATAGATCGCCATACTTCATCGTAATCATGATTTTTAGCCAACATCAATTGGTACACTGCTTCTGCATGCAAATTGTATTGAGGGAGTACATTTTCTTTAGATAGATGTTCCACAGAACTCATAGTCTCACTTTTTGTATCCTGATTTTCCCTTTCCAACTGGATCAGGTCCATGATACAATAATTGACAATCCCTACGAATTCATTCTCTATACTATCCTGAACTTTTTGATCCTGCTTTTGATCGATTGACCGTATCCTGGCTGCTTTGATATAAATCTGATCTGTGATGGAAGACGGCCTGAGCACTCTCCATGCGGTACCATAATCCTGGTTTTTTTTGATGAACAGTTGGCGACATTCATTCAAGATTGTAAGATACTGCTGGGGAGTCCGGCTCATGTCGCAAATATACACAGCTGTGTGTAGTATAAGTTTGTAACGGTTTGCAAATAAAACAAAAAACCCAAGCTCCTTTGAGCGAGGGTCTTGTAAAAAGGAAATATTTAAAGTAAGATTTAATTCTGCTTTAGTCTGTGAGGATCATTTTTTTAGTGTCTGTATATGAACCAGATTGGAATTTATAATAGTATAGCGTGGCGATCCTATGTCCTCCCAGCATATTCCGATCCACCTGAATCTGATTATACCCTTTGGTCCATTCTTTATCAATAGTATATACTAACCGGCCTGTAGCATCATAAATAGATAAAACTCCATCACATTTTTGTATTAAATTAATTCCGATGGTGGTCTTATGATTAAATGGATTGGGGTAATTCTGATCCATATGATTTTTTGCAATTAATTTTTTAGATACAGGATCTTTAAATTGCAGCTTTAAGGCGCCTGTTTCCCCTCTTCCTTCATAGCTTTCAGCAATCGTATGTTGTGAACCTATGCTGATCATATCACTTAGATTTCCTGACTGAGTCGCCGTAAATTCGAATTCAAACAATATTTTATCATCTGCTACATCCATATTAGTTCCGGACGAAAGCCTGGTTTCATTCCAACTCAAAGTCAGAAATCCATTGTTGATCCATCGTGTACCAATGTTTCCATTTGACAGATGTAGGGCACCATTAAGTACGTCCGGGTTTGAATGTAATTTCAAAGAACCGATAGATAATGTACCCTGCCATCCACTAATCCCTCTGAAATTAGGTGATTTGAATGCTACTTTGAACACCTGACCTTTAGTGATCAGGCGGTCCTCTACTTCAAATGTCAATTCTGTAGGATTACTTCTCACCTCCATTCCGATAAGACTGTGAGGAACGGAGCTAATATTTACATCGCCCATTTTGATCCCAATAAAGTTTTTTGTAAGGTCTCCACTCAATACCTGAATGTCTTGTTCAACGGGATACCCTTTTTTAGCCGGATCTCCTGCAGCTTCTCCCCATGGGTTAGCCGGATCCGCAAAATTGTAATTCCCTGGCATAAACTTCCAACTGGGAGATGATGGTAATTTATCATATAGCCCAAGGATCAGTTTACGTAGTTCCAGCAAATCAATAGCTGTAATTGAATTGCTCCCATCAACATCTGCAGCAATCATTTTGTATGGACTATTGAGCTTTTCAGCTCCCAGTATATGTTTTTGTATTAATACCAAATCAAGCGTACTTACTCCATTAAGCGGATTATCATTCCTTGAAGCAGATACCACATAATTACCATATAACGGAAGTGAGCCGAAATAATACGTACCATCTGCATTAGTCTGAAATGCAGGCAAGCTTTCAGTGCCCTGACCTTTAATGGTTAGATTGGCAAATTCTATTGGTTCCTTTTGTTCCGTGGTCAATGTCCCCTTTAGAATAGCTGATGTATTAGACTGATCAGGACAAATATTACCAGAATTGTCCTGTATTAAAAGATAGCTACTGCAGAAATTTTGCTGACCAGCTTCATCCGTAACCCATACCTGAACCGGTATTGTTTGTTCTTTTCCATTAGGAACGTCTTTACAAGTCAACTGAAGGCTTAGATCCTTAAGATCTTTTGAAAAAGTAAATCTTAATTTATCAGAAGGGGTACAATTATCTGTACTTTTTAAATCAAGATCTTTTGCCCAAATCTCCAGGTTTCCAGAGGAAGGCATAATCACGGTTACAATACCATTGATACAATAGGGAGAAGGTATTTTACAATCTTTAACATTGAGTGTAAAACTGCAGGTGTCTGCATTATGACATCCATCCTCTCCGATTACAGTAACCTGGTATACACCGACTGAAAATATTCCTTTAATCGCTTGAATATTGTATCGTCGGTCATGACTTCCATCCGGATAAGTAATATCTACTCTGTAGTTAAGGGTATCACTGCAATTATCTTCACCTTTTAAAGGAACATTGATATTCATACTGCAACCCTCCGAAACGCACAACTCTACATTTTCGCATTTTAAGACGGGAGCTATATGATCAACTACTTTAATGATTTGAATATATTTCATATACCCATCATTATTGTCCTTCATATACCTGAATGCACAAATCCTGTCCGTTTTATTAGCTCTGAAACTGTCATTTACGATAATGTCCGGATTAAACTGATGTTGGTTAGCATCGAAAATGCACCAATCTATGATAGTCCAAGTTCGTACTATTTTATAACAAGCATCTGCTTCCGTATAAAAAATTTCATCTTCATACCTAACTCCGATTTGTTCACAATCCATATCCCCTATGAATGGAATACCAGCTTTTGTTAATCCCGTGTCCGCACCTTGTTTGGTCTCACAGTCTACCAATTTATCCTCAGGGAACAGTACTTCAAAATCGCTACGGTGTTTGATTAATATTTTCTGACTTGACGAATATGCGTTACCACATTTATCTTTAGCTGTCCATGTTCTGAGTATCCAACCTTCATTACAGGAATTAATTACTTTTTGATCTGAATAAGTAAGCGAATCAACAATGCAGTTATCGCTCACCAGGAATTCATTATTATGCAATTCGCCAGCAAGATGCTTTTTATCTCTTATTACAGGTTTATAAAATAAATTATAAGGGTTTTTACTTTTTATATCAAAACTATCCAACTCAAGCCATTTACGGCAATAGACAGGAGTCCATACATTATATGCCTGATCACTACAAATATCGACTAACCCGGGGTGCTCCTCGTGTGACAAGTAAAAACTTCCACCGTAATATCCAAATACCTCAGTGCTTCCATTTACTTTAATTTCACCTGGCCATGCAGAAAGCACATTGCCATACTTTTCTCCCTGAGCAGCACATCCTTCCAGAGGTGATTCTCCCTGGGGGATATTGACACCATCGCAATACACTGTAAGAGTTGGAATCTCTTCAATGGTTGGTCTTTGCTTATCATCCAGTATTAATTGCATCATACAATCATTAAATAATCTTTTCGAACATGCAATTTGCTCCAGGGAAGTTCCAAACAGTTCGTCACAGTTTTTATATATCGGAATAGATTGATAAAATCCCAGACCGTAGGAATTCAGATTATAAAAGGTATTTATCAAATCATTTTTACAACCAATCGGTGCTGTAGCCTGGCAAGATTTATTACCTGCTTTTCTAAACTCCTGGTTAAAAATAACCCGGTAACGCCAGGATGTATTGTAACAATACCAGGCATGCGGGGAACAAGGAAACACATGTGGATCATACAATGGAAGATCACAGGCTTCATACACGCGCAGGACTACCTGGCGGGATCCACATTCATTTCCTAACAGCGTATCTTTAAATACATAGCAATTAATCCAATCTTCAATATAGGCATCGTACCAGGTTTTATTATCCCAATATTCTTTATTACCACAATCTGAAATGATTTTATCTATAAGCTTCTTTCGGGAAGAATCTATATCATCCATAAATGCTGCTGCATAATGTAGTTCTGTACAACAATTATCATGACTTCCATTATCTAAATTTTCGGCCGCTACCCAGGCTGAACATTCATTAGGGTCAAGAGTCAATTTGACGGTGCTATGGCATATCGGTGTCGGCGGAGTCACATCCGTAACGATAATGGTAATGGAATCACGTTTATAATTATTGCATTCGTCATGAATATCTATATAAATCTTATTTATTCCTATTGGCAATTGAATTCTGGCTGGTATGGAGCCCGTATATGTTTTTGATTTATTTGGAATTTCAGGATCTGCATTAATAAATAAATAAGATTGAGATGTATTGCTGCAATCTGACACACTTAATTTTTCAAGATTAAACCATGCAAAACAATCGTGAGGATCTGCATTAAGATTTATTAACCTGTTAATTGAAGTGATTACCGGTGGCGTATGATCTTCCACTTTGATTACCTGAACACATTTTAAATCCGCTCCGGTGCATACATCTCCAATGATCCAGGTCCGGAATATTTTGAAACCTGCACCGCATAATGCTACACGCTGATCCTGGTAGGACATAAATAAATTACAAGTCGGATTTAAAGGCCATAGTTTAACATTATTATAAACAGGTGCCCCGGTGACCGATGGATTGTTCAGGTTTAAAGTATCAGGACATTCTAAAATAATATCGGACGGACAAATCACATTTGCAATGTCTACTTTGCGAATAAAATATTTTTTATCACAACTGTTTGCATTTTTCCATTTATCCTTTGTCAATAAAGTTCTTGTCAATACCCCTGACAGGTCTCCCCCGGCACATCCAAAGTCCGTCCAAAATTCTTTTACAATAGTGACTTCTGCCCGCCCACTGCAATTGTCATAGATCACCGGCAATGGAATTATTTGAGAATAATCAATACAATCTATTGTGTCATTGGTACAATCTAATTGAGGTGGAGATTTATCCTCCAGGGTAACAGTTCCCCAACAGGAATTATTCGGAACACCAAGGATTGAAACACTATATGTAATAGTATACCCCAGTTGTTCAGGTCCTAAACAATTATTGGGCAATTTATTTCCATATGAATCAAATAAGGTTACTATATATAAGCTATCCGGCAGCAGGATACCTTTCAGTAATTCGCTGGCGACAAAACAATGTCCACAGGATTCATCTACGCTGGCAGACGCATAAGTATTATTGATACATGTAAGTTCAGGCAACACAAAAAACAATGCGGGGTCGCTATCATCTTCATCTTCTCCCAGAAAGCTGTTTCCATCTATATTATCATCATCTGGACTGAGTGCTTTCCCACCAGAATCATTGGTAGGATCATTATCAGCCTTACTATCTATATCCGGCAATAACTTACAATTTATATCCCGGACTTCATTGATCTCTGAAATATTGATCGTCTGGCCAGGTTTAATGGAATCGCTTAATTGCAGCAAAAAACATATTTGCACGTTTGTATTAGGCAATAAGCCAGTCTCCGGTAGCAGACCGTTTTTACGGCTTAAATAAAGACAAGCTGTACCTTTCCGGTCATTAATCCAACCCGGTGAGACAATTTCAGATCCTCCTGCAGGAAAATATTCGATTATTTTAATGCTATCTGCTGTGACAAATCCCTGATTAAATATTGTAAGACAGAAAGGGACTTTACTACCCGGTCTTGCTAAATATGGATTAATCGGCGAATTGATTGTTTTCTTAAGGGCAAGATCTACAAAACAGATTGGGGAAAAAATCTCTTGCACACAACTATCCGCGTTTCCACATTGATCCGTGATCTTATAGGTCCTTGTAGTTATGATTTGATCGTTTCCTTGTTTAAAGACTTGTTTTGAAAGTTTAAAGCTATTAGAATCGATTCCACAAGGGTCGAAGATAGACCCACCCTGGAATAGAAAAGAATCTATTTCTGTAATCGCAGGTATTATACAATCAACTAGTTGATTAGGAGGGCACTTGATGGTTGGTGGAGTAAGATCCTGGTATGTTATGGTGTCCGACCGAGTAGTTAAATTATTACAACTATCTGAGGCAAGAAATGAAAAAATGATTTTATAGTTTCCAATACAAGTACTATCCACTACCCTGCTGGTCGTAGTTACCGAAATGGAACCAGGACAATTGTCCGTTGCAGTTGGCACCATCAATGTATAGGGTGCTCCACAAAATAACACCTGGGTATTTGTGGGGCCAGTAAGTACCGGTGGTATGTCATCTAATACTGTAATCAATTGTATTCGACGCAGTGTATTTCCACAATTGTCTGTAGCAACATATATTCTATAAATCTTTTTATTATTGACACAGACTTGTCCGACAATGGAATCTTTGAGATGGCTGACCACCACCATTCCACTGCAATTATCCGAAGTAATGATTAATGCGGGGTTTGGCGCAGGAACGTTGATATTGCAATCTACTACCGTATCCTTAGGGAAAGTAGTGATTAATGGAGCGGTCTGATCATTGACCGTAATCACTTGTCGACACCTGGACATATTACTGCAGGAATCAACACCCACATAAAATCTATATACCGTTTCCTTATTAGTGCAAATTATATTTACGACAGAATCTTTTTGAAAACTGATATTGATTGCACTGAAACAATTATCTATACCTATCACTCTGTTTGGATTCACTGCCGGTATAGCTAAAGAACAAGACACCAGGGTGTCCGGAGGGCAAGTTAGGGAAGGCGGATTATTGTCATTTATTATAATGACCTGGACACAACGAGCTTTGTTTTGACAGGTATCCGTAGCATTAAAAATTCTATAGATGGTTTGTTTATTAACGCATCCCTGGTTAATGATAGAGTCTTTGATTTGAATTCGCATCACTCCATCACACAAATCAATGGCACTGGCTACATTTGGATTTTGAGGAGGCACCATACCAATACAAGTAACTTTTACCGTATCAGGGCAAGTCACAGATGGAGGTAAAGAGTCCTTAATAATAATTTTTTGAATAAAATAAGCTGTATTTAAACATGGATCTGCCGCTGAATAAATTCTGTTTATAATTTTATTATTAGCACATGTACTGTCTGCTACAGAATCTTTCACAAAAAACCGGATGGCAAGATTAGAACAGTTGTCATTGGCAAATATTAAATTGGTATCGGCAGCAGGTATGTCGGAAGCACAAAGGACAGTAATACCAGGAGGACCGGTGATCACAGGTCTTGATGTATCAAGTATGGTAATAAACTGAGTGTCGATCGTAGCATTTTTACAATTATCTACTACTCTCCATATTCGTTGATAAGAGGCAAAGGACTTAACGCAACCTGGAATTTTATTATCAACATAATAAATACTATCGATACCACAGTTATCCTGTGGTGCCTGAATTCCTCCCAGGCTAGCTAAAGAAGTATCGACAAAACAAGATCCATCCAAAAATAGTATGGTATCCCTTGCAGGAATGAAAGAAGGATATTTATCATCGAGTAAGGTAAATCGTTGACTACATATTATGCCACCTCCGCAGGAATCATAAATGGTGTACTCCTGCACAATAGCAGTTAAACATTTACTGGAATATTCTTTTGTAGTTTTAATAAAAGCAAATGTTGACGTATCAAGTCCACAATTATCAGAAACATATCCAGGAGTAGGTTTTGCAGCAAGCAAACTAGCAACAAACGCTGAATAGGTTTTTATGGTATCAGGTTCCGGGTCTTCACAATGCAACGTAGTACCCGGACAAAATCCAACCGGCGGAGTTTGGTCTTTGACACTAATCACATGAGTACAGTTAGCTGTCCCACCGCAGGAATCTCTTATTGAATATATTGTGCTGGTGGTCTTATTACACCGGACATTAGATAAGAAAACACTATTAGAATTAAATGAAGCGCTATCAATTCCACAAGATGAACCGATGGTACCACCAGCCGCTAAAAATGATAATAAATTATTAAAAATGGCAGGCTCTTCACTGCGGCAACTTACGGCCACTTCCGGAGGGCACTTAAACGAATCTATTAAAAATGAATTTACTTCAAGCTGTTGTTTGGGTGTTTCCCTGGTTAAAACAAGAGCTAAGTAAACTAATAGGAAGGCCCGAGTGGTAAAGGTAATTAGTTGATCCATGTATATATTCCCGATTTTTACATGGATACAAGGTCAAAAACGATGCCAGATATTACATAAAATTATAATATGAAAAATCCAACATATTGCAAAAAGATCGATTGGAACATATTAAACTAATATTCAATATGTTATATGGGTCTTTAGGTACCCAAAATAAAATCAAAAAATGAGGAAAATAAAATCCTATTTTTTCTTAGGTCTCCATAAAGTAAACACCCGGGATATATTAAATCCAAAATGAATGCCACCATCTGCCCAATCACCCACCGTTTCACTGATAAATCCTTTTTCAATCATGGACGTAGAATTGGTTGCATGGATTTGAAATACGTGTCCACCGGTTTCAATATCAAAACCCAGAGAAAGGGAATTTTTAAATTCAGTTGAAATCTGGTCTGGAAGTATATAAATATATTCAACGTTGAATGAAGTATGTCTTGTAAGTTTGATTCTGCCACCGGCACCTACAGCAAATACATCATTTTTTTCAGCTGAATTTAGAGTAAGATTTCTATGAACTACCGTTGGTGAAACCTGGAGAGATAAACCATCATTGATCTTAGCTCCAATGATAAGCTGACCTGTATAAAAAAGATTGTCGACGATATAATTTTTCCTTTCAGGATTAGTCCGGATTGTTTTCAAAGCAATACTTCCAAATGCACTTACTGTCACTGGAGAAGAATGGCTACCGGTTGATTGTCTTATGATTCTCCATTTAAAATAAGAATCCAATGTTTTTTCATAAGTAGATCGGCCAATGCCAACCATTAAATCATTTGTCAAACCAAATTCACCACCTAATCTCATTGTTGCCTGATCAAGACCAAATAATTCTTTTAAACCAGTATTAAGAAACCCAAAACGATGTCCAAGTTTAAAATCAAAAACTCCGGCTGCAGTATTTTCTACAGATTGTAAATTAATTACTTTAGTTGTTTTAAATATAGCTGTAACAGGTTCTTTCATTTTTGCAGTTGAATCACTCAGTAACGACAGCATATCCTGTGTTTTACCTGATAGACCAACTAATAAACAAATAGTAATAAGAAGATATTTTTTCATAGCAATAGAATTAAAATCAATCCGTAAAGCTACTGAGGCTTTTTAAATAATTCTAATTTAGTATTAATAAAAATGTCAACGGTTTTACCAATATTATCTTTAACTAATGATGGAATTTCAATTTTAAAATCTGCTAAGGAAATTTTAAGTTCTGTGCTGGCTTGTATACTTCCAGTCATTAGTGAATAAGTTACTTTACTTTCAATAGGTTTACTTTGACCATGTATCGTAATCGTACCTTTAAATTGTCCTTCGTATTTAACGCCATTTACTAAACTATCACTTAAATTGGTCAAGATTCCTTTAACTGTGGCTTTTGGGAATTTATCAGACTCCATGTAATCTTCATTAAAATGTTCCTGCATTAAAGCTTTTTCAAAATTGAACGATTTAATAAGGATAGCCATTTCCAAAGCGCCCGTCTTAATATCCAAAATACAGTTTGCCGTTTTAGTTTCTGCTTCGATTTTTTCAAGGGTCGATGCAGAAACAAAACGTACGGTGCCTGTTTTAGTAAAATACTTCTGAGCATGAGTGATTGCACCTGTCCATAGTATACTGATCATTGCCACTAGAATTAGTTTTTTCATTGATTATTATTTTATTAGTTAGATATATTAATTTGTTACCACACACCGGTCAAGAATTACGTCGCTGAGATAACCAGAACAAATTCCTTTAATCCGTATAGAATCACCAATTTTAAAATTCTTTCTGTCCGATGTTTCGGATGAATCAAGATTGCATATAACTGTGGACATTACATCCGTCGTTTCAATTTGGATAATAATTTGATTGTTTTCATTTTTAGAATCTGCAATATTACCCGAAACCTCAATCACTTTATTGATAAATTTAATACTGGCTTCGCCTTCATTTTCTTTAAATGCATTTAATAAAGCATCTGCCGTCAACTGTACCGCAGCCCGGGCAGCCGAGACATTCTGATGCGGTTTGTTATACATTTGATAACCAATATAACTTCCCAACAATGCCAGAACAATAAGTACCAATAATATTCTTTTAATCATGGTGCTACCCTCTTTAATTATTTAATGCTCCTGCATTAATCCATGCTTCCAATTTGCTGATGTCACACGAATTTCTTTTAGGTACGGCGGGAGGCATTGGTGAGGTACCGGATTCATGCTTGATAGACTGCATTAACTTTCCTGATAGTACAGCAGCTCTTGTAGCCCCATACTCTTCCAGATTAAGGTTACCATTAATACTTCCTTTTACATGACATGTACAGTTAATGTCGATGAATGGTTTGACGTAACCGTGATACGTAATGTTATTTGCAATGCAGTCACCGGGATATAAGGCAACCTCATTATCATAATAACAGCCTGCTGAGAATACAAATATCATAATCGAAAGTACTAGTCGGTATCTTATAGACTGAACAAACACTCCCAACCTTCTTAAAGCTTCCATAAAATTTTGTAAAATATTAATTGTTCAACGCTCCCTTTCCGATCCAAATTTCGATCTTTTTTATTTCACAGCCTAATAACTTCGGCTGATCCTGTGGCATTTGAATATAACCTTGCTCCCAACGAACAGATCCAAGTAATCTACCAGTCCCTATAGCATTCTTTATCTGAGCATACGTATCCAGCCGTACTCCATCATAACTCAATAGTGGTCCGTGACATGAGGTACACCGGGCAGCAAACAACGGTAATATATCTTTAGAAAAACCAACCGATATCGTATCACAAACGTTTGATGCAACACAGGTATCTTGTTTTAAACCATTCGAGATCCAGTTAAATATAGTATTGACTTGTTTTGCACTTAATCTGGGATATGGGGCAGGTGGCATGAAATCTCTTGAATTACCAGTAGAGATCACTTCATAGACGTCACTGTTCTTGGGTTTACCCGATACAATGCCTTTTTTGATAATATTTTTATAATCCGTAAATATGTATCCTTCCGTTGCTGATCTTGAATCATGACAACCCGTGATGGCGCAAGAATTTGTAAAAATTGGCAATATATCTCTGTTGAAATAAATAACATTGGAATCACAGCCCGAATAAAGTGCAGTATCCAACGGATTGGGATGAACAGTAGTGTCTACAGGATCCGGATGAAAAGTCGTATCAACAGGATCAGAATTATCAGGGTTTAGAATAGGATCATGAACACAGGAGCTGAAATACAAGATACTGCAGGTAATAAGAATTATACAACAAATCGAAAGAAAATTAAAAATACGTTGGAGTCCTGTTTGAAACTTCATATATAAATTTGAAAGGACCGTATTCAAATGAAGCCCTTGCAAAAGTAAACGAAAATAATATCATTACAGACTAAAATCATCAGTTAATAATATCATAACGACTAATAAATATCGTTACTTATGTCAAACTCTATGTAGACATTTTGCAATATCGATGTCTACCAATATAAATAACTTTAATTTTATTTAAATCTAACCTGATTTAATCGATCTTATAAAGCAATCGAGTTGTTATCTTTACAATTCAAATGATTACTACCGATATCCTGATTATAGGAGCAGGTCCATGTGGACTTTTTACCGTTTTTGAAGCTGGATTATTAAAATTACATTGCCATATTCTGGATGTATTACCAATGACTGGTGGTCAATTAACCGAGATATATCCTAAAAAACCTATTTACGATATACCAGGATTTCCTGAGATTGCAGCTACTGATCTTATTCATAACCTTATGAAACAAATAGAACCTTTTCATCCTGGATTTACTTTAGGAGAACGAGCAGAATTTGTTGTAAAAGATGATGAAGATAAATTTGTAGTGACTACCAACAAAGGAACGACCATCAAGGCTTCTGTCATCGCTTTAGCCGGAGGCCTGGGATGCTTTGAACCCAGAAAACCACCGATCGATCGAATAGAATATTATGAAGATAAAGGCGTTGATTATTATATAAAAGACCCGATAAAGTATGCAGGAAAAAATATAGTAATAGCAGGTGGCGGAGATTCCGCATTAGATTGGGCTATTCTGCTTGCAGAATCTGCAAATACCTTAACTCTGGTACATCGGAGGAAAGAATTCAGAGGCGCTCCTGATAGTGTATCCAAGATGTTAGAGCTAGCACATCGCGGTAAAATAAAACTGGTTACGGATACACAGGTTATAGGATTACAAGGTGACGATGAGCTCAGATCATTAACTTTAAAACAAGACGGAAAAGGTGAGATAATCGTTGAAACAGATTTTTTTATTCCCTTATTCGGACTTACTCCTAAACTAGGCCCCATAGCAAATTGGGGACTGCAATTAGATCATCAGGCGGTAACCGTCAATACGGTGGATTACAGTACCAGTGTGCCCGGAATCTACGCTATCGGTGATATCAATACCTACCCCGGCAAACTGAAATTGATTTTATGCGGATTTCATGAAGCAACTTTGATGTGTCAATCGGCATTCCACAGAATATATCCCGATAAAAAACTATCATTTAAATACACTACCGTGACAGGTATTATAGGACTGGATTGAATACCTCCTAATATATTATTAAAAAAATGCAGGTAAAACTATTCAAATCATACAATAAATAGCTGGAGTCTCCCAGGTATTATTGTTTATCTGATTGTATACTCTTAAGGAATTCCTGATCACTCTTTCCAAGATTTTCCATCAATACCTTAGCATCATTTGCAAAATCATGGGTAGGGTATCTTTTGATAAATTCCTGGTAATAGAAACGGGCATTCTCAAGGTCATGGAGTTCATTATCAAAAGTAAATGCCTTTAAGAAAAGTGCCTGAGGAGCAAATTTGGAATCAGGATATTTTTCAATCACCCAATCAAAAAGGGAAACCGCTTTATTGTATGTTTTTAAGGAACGAGCTTCACCTGCCGCTTTATTTAATAAATCAGGGCTTTCCGGGTCTGTGGGATTGATCAATACGTATGCTTCTGTAGCATCTACATATTGGGTAGCAGCAGCTTCGTTGAATTGATGGAGGCTGTCATCATACGTTTTAGATGCCAGTTGCAGGATGAGGTCCTTAAGTTTGACACTTGATCCGCCCATTGATTTTTTGATTTCCGCACTTTTGGGATGATCAGGATATTTGTCCAGGAAACCACTGTACAGTGCTTTAGCAGCATTCTCATTTCGAATCACATTTTTCATGAGGTCAGCCAATTGAAGAATGCGATCAGCATTTTTTGGAGACTCACTATCTTCTTTGATCAAAGTATTTAAGAAGGTTACCGACTCGAAAAACCGGTTGTTTGCTGTACTGGTTTTCTCAGCTTTTTCCAGAATTGCAATTTTCTGACTCTTGTCCCCTGTATTTCCGGTAACAAAAGAAATATAAGCGGTAAGTAGGGTTTGAAGAGCATTTGGATCTTTTGTTTTCTCAAAATCCTGTTCTAATTTATTGATTGATTGCAGTGCCTCTGGTACATCTTTTTGCTTGCAGGAAATAACAGCAACACAACATAGTAAACACAATAATTTATTCATGAATGTCAGATAATGAGGGGTAAAATTACAAGGATATGAACTAGATTTTGGCAAATTTAGATTTTCTTAATAATTTCCTTTGAAAAGCTGTGACCCGGACTGGATTCGAACCAGTGACCTACTGCTTAGAAGGCAGTTGCTCTATCCAGCTGAGCTACCGGGCCATACATTTTCAAAAAACGCTGCAAATGTAATCAGAAGTTAGCAGTATACAAA
>JBDTUE010000039.1:0-24554 GCA_040007895.1 Saprospiraceae bacterium
CCCAACACAGCACACATGAGACGATAGAAATTACCACGGGACTGGCTAAGAACTTTGAATTGGGATTTTACCTTTTTACGAATGTTACTGCCGGCCACGGATTTCAGTTTGTTGGAACGCATATCAGACCCCGTATTACGGCTCCTTTATCATGGGGTTTACCGGTGGGAATTAGCCTATCCACCGAAATAGGATATCAGAAAGCCGCTTATTCTGATGAAACCTGGAATATTGAAATAAGACCCATTGTGGACAAACAATGGGATAAGTTTTATGCTGCTTTTAATCCCACGATGGGTATTTCACTTTCAGGAGTTTCCGGAAAACACACACCTGCATTTGAACCCAACGTGAAACTAGCCTATCAATTTTTTAAAACCACCAATCTGGGTTTAGAATATTACGGTGGCATGGGTTATATCAATAATTTTGATCCATTGAGAGATCAGAGTCACGCGATGTATCTTGTGTATGATCTGACAGGTAACGTTAAATGGGAATTGAATATCGGAGCTGGCTTGGGACTTACCCAGTCTACAGAAAAATTTGTTGCAAAAATATTAGTCGGAAGAAGGATTACCTGGAAAAAATAATTCCGGTTAGAACTTTCCAGTACCGTTTTAGTTATTAGTTATAAAACAATTTACTTCACATTATTTCGGTAAAGCCAGGGAGGCTTGGACCATTCTAATTTCTCCATAACTGTACTTGTCACCAAAAGTTTCTTTCAATTCCTTACTAGTTAATGAAGGATGGAGTAACATATAATCCTTTATTATTTTAATTTTTTCGGGTTGAATGACTTCTTCAATATGTAAAATGCCTTTGAATATAAAGTCAGTAAGATGACTTTCAATGGTAGAGATACTAAGATCCCGCAGGCTTGCAATCTCCGGGATTGATTTACCTTCTTTAAAGTGATGTAACGATATTTGCATGGTAGAGCCTTTAATCAATTTTACGGGTTGTTTTTTCTCATCACCTGTCTCGCTGCTTTGAAGATTTTTACGAATACAATATGTCCTGATGATCTCCAGGATCTGATCCCCATAATCATCCAACTTTTTTTTGCCCAAGCCATTAATTTGACCCAATGCAGTCTTATTACCCGGCAATTTTATACTAAGCTGTTTAATAGTCTTTACAGGCAATATCATGTAAGATGCTACTCCTTTTTGTGCAGCTAACTGATCCCGCCAGTCTTTTATGAGGTTGTATAGATCCTGATCTTCAGAACCTGATTCACCGGATTCAATATTTGATGAATGCGGTATATAAGATTTACTTTTTTCTTTTGGTTTATCTTTTTGATGTAAAAATTCGTGATCAGCATCAATAGCAGCATTGGCTTTAGCCTGGATATAGCGGATGCTGTCAAAACCTGGTTCACTTGCTTTTAATAAATGAAGTTTTTCAAATACCGACTTTAAACATCGCTCATGAAATTTTAATAAACCTTTTTTGATTTCTTTATTGTCACAGTCAAGATCCAATGATTTCAAAGGTTTGTATACCAGTTCGTTTAGCTTGAGATAAATATAACTACTACCTTTTTTTATGCGTTCCTGGAGACTGGTATTTTCTTCAGGAAGACCGGGGTGTTCGAAATAATGTGATAATTGATCCTTGAATTTATCAGCTATCGTTATTATTTCTCTGATGCAATCTGACTGAATATCGGTCGCTTTTGATTGTGTACTATCTGAAAGCAAAGAATGATGAAGATCTATTTCACTGACCAGGTAATGGATATTTTTTGCAACTGGTTTGAATTCAAATAATTCCCTGATCCATGTCATTTGGCTTTGTTTTCTTGCCTCTGTCAATGAAACTTCAGTGAGATCCTGTAATGCAGTTTCCTGATTAAATGTAGAAATAAAAGGATCTGATTTTACGCTACTCAACGTAATGGGGGTACTGAGCACCAACCCTTCTAAGGTCTTACAGCGGCTCAATGCTACATACACCTGACCATGTGCAAAAGAAGATTGTGCATCAATAATAGCTCGTTCAAAGGTCAGGCCCTGACTTTTGTGAATCGTAATAGCCCATGCTGTTTTTATCGGGTATTGTATAAAGGAACCAATGATCTGTTCCTGCATCACCTTCTTTTCATCTAATTCATAGCGGATATTATTCCAGGTGACGGGTATGACTATGACATCAACTTCATCTCCCTGACCGCGAATATGGATAGCCGCACCCGCAGCATTCTTTTCTTCGATTTTAGTAATTTTTCCTAGCTTGCCATTATAATACAACTTTTCTTTTCCTGCATCGTTTTTTACAAACATGACCTGAGCACCAATTTTGAGTTCTAATTTATATTCATTCGGATGCAAGTGTTCGGGGAATTCATTTTGTACCTCTGCATTGAATGTATAGTTTTTACCCTTCAGATCAAGCAGTTTTTTTTGATTGATTGATTGCGCTGAATGATTGTGTGAGGTCAAGGTTATGTATTCTTCATTTTCGCCCGGACTAAAATTGGGTTTGTATCTTGAATTCAGGATTTGTATGCTTTCCTGATCCAGATTCCGATGCCTTATTTTATTCAGAAGATTTATAAAAATTTCATCTTCCTGCCGGTAAATTTTATTTAATTCAATCGTGATAAACTGGCTCTGTTTTAAGGCACGGCTTTCAAAAAAATAGATGCTTGGATAATACTCCTTAATCAAATCCCATTCGTCTTCTTTAATCACAGGCGCAAGTTGATGCAGATCACCAATCATAAGTAATTGTACTCCGCCAAAAGCACGGTGGCGATCGCGATATCGGCGCATAACTTCATCGATAGCATCCAACAGGTCAGCTCGTACCATGCTGATTTCATCTATAATGAGCAAGTCTATAGCCCGGATTGTCTTTATTTTTTCTTTGCTATATTTTCTCTCAAAGGAAGGATGTTTATTTATCTCCTGATTAGGAATGAAGGGAGAGAATGGTAGTTGGAAAAATGAATGAATAGTCACCCCGCCAGCATTAATGGCGGCGACACCTGTAGGAGCTACAATGACCATTCGCTTTGGCGTAAGATTCTTTAAACTCTTAAGGAAGGTGGTTTTACCAGTACCTGCTTTGCCGGTGAGGAAAAGATTGCGATTAGTAAACTGAATATATTGTTCAGCAAGTTCGAGCCGGTCATTGGTTTGTTTCATTTAGACATTAAATATAGGAGTGTACTGGACATAAATGGAATTCAAAGCAAAAGTAAAGCCTGCCTTACGGGTTAATCCGGCTTAATCGATTACTTTCGATTGTAAGCGTTTGTTTTCTTCTGGAGCAATTCGTTTCAAGTTCTGTCGGTTAACTGTAAACATCCATTGCCACAATACCATGTTTGATTAGACATAATTATTGAATTTCTCATAGATACTAATTGATCGGAATTGCCGTTTTTACTTAAATCCAGGAAGCCGGCAGTTTTGTTCATTATTTGATTTGTATTTCGAATACGCCACTCGCTTACAGCGTAGTAAAACAGGCATAGCACTCAAAACTTAATCCATATGATGTAATTTTTCTACATTTACCCTCTTTAAAATTAAAAAAACATGAAATATCTATCTTTGATTTTGCTCCTATGTATCACCTTATTCGCTTGTAAGGGCAAACAAGTACCAGCTCCTGTAGTTGAAACGCCTAAAATGGATTCTAAAGTGGACGCCAACCTTCCTATGCTTTCCGATGCCGAGAAAGCGAATGGCTGGAAACTTTTATTTGATGGGAAATCCACAGCCGGATGGCATCGATATGGAGGTAGACCAATAGGCCCAGCCTGGAAAACGAGCGAAGGTGCTTTGATGCTGGATGCTTCAAATAAAGAAGGCTGGCAATCCAATGGCGGTGGTGACATCGTCACCGACGAAGAATTTGAAAATTTTCACCTTCAATTAGACTGGAAGATCGATACGTGCGGTAATAGTGGAGTCATTTTTGGCGCTCATGAAGACACTATGATGTATAAATATGTATGGAACACAGGCCCGGAGATGCAGGTACTGGACAATAAATGTAACCCCGATGCAAAAATAATAAAACACCGTGCCGGTGACCTTTACGATCTGATTTCCTCCTCTAAAGAAACGGTACATCCTGCACTTGAATGGAATCATGCTGAAATCCTCAGTAATGCCGGTGTACTTGATCTTTTTCTTAATGGAGAAAAAGTGGTTAGTACCAAGACAAACGATGCTGCCTGGAAAAAATTGATTGCCGGAAGTAAGTTTAAGGCTATGAAAGGATTCGGAACGTTTGCTAAAGGTCATATTGCCCTTCAGGATCATGGCCATTCTGTTTGGTTTAAAAACATAAAGATCAAAACGCTTTAATTTAGTAAAGCTAAAATTATTGGACCACCGCCGGGGTATCAGACTCTGGTTGGTGGTCTTTTTTATTTGGGACAAACGTACCTTGTTATGATGGGTGTGATCGAGAATCAGGAGAAACAAGGAAGGTTATTTAATTATTTATAAATCCTACGCGACCTGCCTGGTTTGCCAATATCCAGAAACTTGGTATATTAAAACCAGGTAGATCTGTCCAAAATCAAAATCATATTTCTTTTAATAGGACAAACCTACCTTGTTTCATTCGGTAAAATCGAAAATCAGGACAAACAAGGCAGGTTTAAATTTATTATTCATCATCGGTTAATTCAACGACCTGCCTGGTTTGCCGATATCCAGAAACTTGGTAAATAAAACCAGGTAGGTCTGACAAAAATCAAAACCATATTTCTTTCAATCGGACAAACCTACCTTGTTATAATGGGTAGGATCGAAAATCGGACAAACAAGACAGGTTTTAAATTTATTAATCATCATATTTAATTCAGCGACCTGCCTGGTTTGACCAAATTCAGGAACTGGGTAAATAAAACCAGGTAGGTCTGTCCAATTTCTTTATCAACAGGTAATAGCTGCCACCGCAGCTTCAGCCGAATTTAAAGAAGACTGCCAATCACTGCGGCTTTGTCCGGTAAGTTCACTACAATTGCCAATGGGCTTTAAAGCATTTACATAATTCGTAGCGGCCGTTTTATAAGCGTTACAGGTGGTGGTATTCTGGGTGGCAGCATAAGCCTGGGCTGCCGTATTAAATGCATTCAATTCATCCTGGATCTCATTAGCCCAGGTGGTGGAACAATTAGTGGTATTATCTTTTTTACAAGATGTATGGAATGGAGCAATACAAATAAAGAATAACAAGAATAGAATAAATTGTTTCATAAACTAATTTTATTTAATGAATTTATTGTTTGTATAAATCATTCTATCTGCAATGAATACATACTTAAGGCTATCTCTAAAAACCGTTCTTGGTCGACTTAATGGAAAATCAGATCAGTGAGCACGAATCAAAGCCTGTTTCTCTTTGAACGGAAGAAATTGTTCAATAGTATCCGTTAAAAAAATCTTGATTATTCCTGATTTTAAATTGAAAATAGAGTATTAGATATAGAGCTATGCAATGAGTAATTTAGCTGGAGCTTTTAAGCTTATCATACATCTTCATTCCTGTCGAAAGTCGTTCAACTGCTTTGATCATCCGGTTTGTTTTTGTTTCTTCTTTTTTGGCAGAATATATCCATTGAATATAATATTTCTGCTCTCCTTCGGATAATGTAGCATAAAACGTCTTAGCTGCAGGGTTCTCGGCAAGACAGGTTAACATTTCTTCAGGTGTGATTATAGAATTATTTTCAGGATATAAGGTGACCTGTACATAATCCCCTTCCTGCTTCTTTATTTTTTTCCGGATTTCAGCTTTAACCGGCAGGAACAAGCGACCATCGCCCATGGGCATAAGATGATATTGATTAATTTCAATTCCATCAATAGCTCCCCTTACTTTTACCCAACCAAAGGGTGAATTTTTATTCTGCATTATTTCCGGTATTGCAGCAAAGGTCCATCCACCTTTTCCAGGAAATTTTTCAAGCAGGTATTTTTTATTTACTAATGGTTTTGACATGATGGATGAATAAGATAAAATAGAGATCAATATAAATTTAATTCGAAATCTTTATTTAATTTGAATGATATAAATTCCGATATAATTTATCTAAAATGAAAACTAAACGAAGAGATTTTATAAAATTGGCAGGATTTGGCGCGTTTGGGTTGTCAAACGGATTGTTTGCAGCTGATGTAAACGTTCAGTCAAATCACAATCCATTTAATTTGAAATCCCTGGCATTGGAAGACGAACCTTTAAGTGTAATTGGGCAATACGGACCTTGGGCAGCATCACTGATGAAAGGAAAATTACCTTCCCTTTCCTATCGAAACAAGGCCTTTACGAATATAATTACATGGAGAAAAACAGCTAAAGCCAAATTGATTGAACGAATGGGAATCCCGGATATCGGACCTACACCAATGGTAACCATTCAAAAACAATATGAGTATGATGGACTCCACGTCGAAGAACTTGTATGGCAACTTCCATATGGACGGCCTACCGAAGCTATTTTATTAAAGCCGTTAAATGCAAAAGGTCCATTACCCGGTATACTTGCTTTTCATGATCATGGCGGTAATAAATATTTTGGTACCCGTAAGATCACTCGTACTACTGATCAGCAACATCCATTGATGAAAACCCATCAGGAAGATTATTATGAAAATAATGCCTGGGCTAATGAAATTGCCAAGCGGGGATATGTCGTCCTGGTATCAGATGCATTTCCATTTGGTAGTCGCAGAGTAATGTATAAAGATGTACCTGAACGATTTCGACAGGGTTTGAATGATCTGGATCCTGAAGCTCCTGAGCATATTAATGCATACAATGAATGGGCCAGCGATCATGAATCGATCATGGCAAAATCCTTATTCAGCGCAGGTACCACCTGGCCAGGCGTATTTTTTGCAGAAGATCAGAAAGCACTGGATGTACTATGTGCAAGAAAAGATGTCGATGCAAACAAAATCGGTTGTGGAGGACTATCTGGTGGAGGAATGCGTACGGTATTTATGGGAGGACTGGAACCAAGAATTAAATGTGCTGTTTGCGTAGGATTTATGACTACCTGGAATGACTTTGTCTTGAACAAATCGTATACCCATACCTGGATGACGTATGTACCAATATTACCCAAAGAATTGGAATTCCCGGAAATCCTTGGGTTGAGAGCACCACTTCCGACGTTGGTATTAAATGATTCTGAAGATGGTTTATATACTTTACCTGAAATGAAAAAAGCAGATAACATCCTCCGGGAAGTATATGAAAAAGCAAAAGCAAAGGATAAATACCGATGTTCCTATTATCCAGGCCCACATAAATTTGACGCAAAAATGCAGCTGGAAGCTTTTGATTGGTTTGACCATTGGTTGAAATAATACCTTGAAATTATTTATTGGGATTTGCAATGACCTTTGAAACCGGATAACTATTCTATTTTTTTTAATTCCCCTTTTTGGCCTGTATTGATAAACCAAGCTTTAGTAACCTTGCCCTGTGTATCCATCTCGAATTCAATCTGCCGGTCAGTACCATCTGTATAAAAGAATTTTGATTCTGATTCCGGAGTTAATTCAATGTCTTTAGTTCCTTTCCTGGTGCGATAAAGTTTGCCGTCTTTATTTACAAATTCCATGGTAAGAAAGGCAAAATATTTGCCGGCATACCGATCCATTAATTTAGGATCTAAGTGTATCGCAGTATGTTTATATGGCATCACCAGGTCTTCACCTGCTAAAATAGATTCTATGCCTGCTCGTATATTGCCGTTACTTGTTTCATTATTCGATAATACAATAATCGTTTCATCTTTGTCTACTCGTCTCGCCAATAAGGTTGCATATCCAGGCCATCCGCCGGTATGGGAGATCACTTTTCCAACCGGAGAACTTGGCGTAACGGACACTCCAAATCCATAGAATGTAGTCGTATCCCGTGTTGAGGTATGCACCAGAGGAGAAAGCATTTCATCCAATGTTTTTTTACTAACCAGATTATTTGAAACAAGTGCCCGGTCCCATTTGAGCAAATCACCGGTCGTCGAATTGACGCAGCCGTCTCCTACAATGCCATCCAGGTAATAGACGATATCATAAGACGATAAACTATCCGGTAAAATATACCTCTTCAAACTATCTGAATGCACGAATCCTAAAGCATAATTATCCGGGATCTTTCCGGTGGACCGTCGTGAATTATAGATAAAGGTATGTGTCATGTCCAACGGTTTGAAAATGTTTTTTGACATAAAATCATTGTAAGACATACCCGATACTTTTTCAATGACAGCTGCTAATACTGCGAACCCTGTATTACTGTACTTCCAGCTACTTCCTGTTTTGAACAGCAAAGTATCCTGTCGCTGAATCAACATGTCGATGATATCTTTATTATATGCGATTTTTTTATGATCCCAATATTTTTCAAACTGCTCTTCATACGATGGAATACCCGACGTATGAGTTAATAAATGTCGTATGGTAATGTCGTTATAAGGCAGACCGGGAAAGAATTTTTTGATATTGTCCGTATAATTTAATAACCCTTTTTCTTTACAGATCATGATCCCCATCGCTGTAAATTGTTTAGACACGGAAGCTAATTCAAACACAGAGTTTTCATTTAAGAGTCTCTTAGTATTAAAATCTGCATAACCCAACGATTGTTTATAAATAGGTTTTCCTTGTTTGGCTATAAGTACATTGCCATTGAAATTAAAATAATCATGTTGACCTGAAAAGAATTGATTGAGTAAGGCTGCTTGATCTTTCTGCCCGGTAAGAAGGACAGGAAGCAAAAGAAGTAAGAGTAATTTTTTCATAAAGAAAGATAGTTTAAATAGTTGAACCACCGGCTTTCAGCCTAAGATCTCTGAGATTAAAGTAGAGCACTCAAGTCTATATGTGATATCATGAATTTATCATAATTGCTGACTGAATCATCTTGTACCGGCGATCTTCGCTTTCCCGTTTTCAAATTGTATTTCAATTAATTTTTCACTTTCCACCACTTTGGAGACAATCTTTTTTGTTTTAGCATCGATGACATCGCCGGAAGATGCATAAGCATAATCACCAGGAATACTAAACGTAATCCATCCATTGCGTCCAGATAAGAGGATATCAGCAATTTTTTGGTGAGGCTGTACAGTAGCATCGAAGACATGGACGTATGGCCCTGCATCATTCGAAACCCAGATTTCTTTTTCGTCAGGCGGGAAATTTACTCCATGACTGGTAGTGAGATGACCGCCTCTCTTCTTTTCAAACCCTTCGATTTCTATGCGGCCAATCTTTTTGCCGGTGGTGATATCTCCTATTTCATAACCAAGTATACCATCGACATTGACATAACAATAGTGATCATCTTTACTGACAGCAAAAGGTCTGATCCCCTTAGGACCATTATGTTTTTTTTGAGTCCATCCCCATGGGTCATCGGGATTAGGTTGAAAGGGTCCTACTTTTTTTATGATCTTATTTGTTTTGGTATCTGCTACATAGAGGTATTCATTTCCTAATGCAGCGAGGTACATTTTTTTGCCGTCTTTACTGGCCCAGGTATTATGTGGATTACCATATGGAATGGTTATAGTAGCTACAATTTTTCCCTGGTCTGCATCGATTACAGACCAGCTTCGGGCATGTCGTCTGGGCAAATAGATATACTTTCCATCGGGAGTCTGGGCATGGCTGTCCGGATAACCATTGATTGGAATGGACCAGATTATTTTTTCAGTTTTGAGATCAACAGCTACAAATTGATCATTGGTATACGAACTAAGGTATAACCTGTTTCTCTTTGCGTCTGCACTGACTCCTTTATATTCACCTGTACCGGGTACTTCAAATTTTCTTATGAATTGATGATTATGGTCGATATCGTATATATAGATCCACCCCTGATCTTCGGCTACATAGAGATAACGATTTATCTGAGCCTGAGCTGTCAGTGCAAAAGCGATATATATCAGGATTGAATGAATCTTAATCATAGATTGAATAAAGTTATTGGATTAATGGAATAAGTCAATTAAAGGCTTTTTTACTATTTTTAAGAAGTGAAATTCTTCCGGGCATTCCGTCAAACGATGATGGCTCAAAACAAAATTATCAATTACTTCAAATATGCTATCGGCGAAATCCTGCTTGTGGTCATTGGTATCCTGATTGCATTTCAGGTCAATGAATGGGGCCAGAACAAAAAAAACCTGGACACGGAAATAAGTTTATTGCAGGAAATATCTTCCAATTTAAAAGAAGATTCTATTCAAATCGAAGATATCCTGGATCAACGAATGATGGCCACGCATTCAGTGTCCCGTATGTTGGCCGGAATACCTCACCGGAATTTTGACCGGGATACATTCAGAAAGGATCTTTCGCGTTTCCTTACCTGGGATCGATACTATCCTATAAACAATGCGCATGAAATGCTTAAGTCATCCGGGTTAAGAGTTTCTAATAGATCACTTGGATCCAAGATCTCCAGGTATTTTGATTTTTTGCAACAGCAACAAGTATTGGTTACTAAGGATATTGAAATAGCTGTCAATGAAATCCTGTTTCATAAGGACATCATGAGTAAACAAATTATCTATTTTGACTGGCGAAAAGATGTACAGGTGGCAAATGCGTATGATCCGGTTTTTCTCAGAGAATTAAATTATCAACTGACGCTGTTTAGGGACAATAACCATGGTACAACAAGAAGTACCGTTGAATTTAGAACAGCCAATTACGACTTACTTCAAGATGTCAGGACTGAATTGGAAAAATTGAAATCAAAATTATAACAGCGATAAGGTTCCTCCTACACAAACATCCTGGTTCCTGAATACCGCTCTCTAAACTCTTTTGGAGTCTCTCCTTTCTTTTCTTTAAACAAACGATTGAAATAAGATTGATTTTTAAATCCGCATTTGAATGCAATTTCAGAGATTGAAAAACTGGAATCCATGAGCATACGGGAAGCATTGCCCAATCGGATATCATTGATACTGTCGACAAATGTTTTACAAGTAGTCTTTTTGAAAAACCTGCTAAAGGACACTTCGGTCATACCGACCATTTTAGAGATGTCCCCCAACGTAATACTTTTGTGATAGTTAGCCCGGATATAGTCATATACAAGCTCGACACGCCGGTTTACAAAAGACGGCTTTTCATCGGCGAAGGATTCATTAGAAAGTAATTGAATGCCACGTGTAAGGGAAAGATCATGTAAGATGGAATACAATTCCAGTACAGAATCAAAACCACTCAGTTTAGATAGTTTCCTGATCCGGGGTTCTAATTGGATAATGGTTTCTCTTGGAAAACTTATCCCCCGACCTGCTTTCTCCAATAAGCTTTTAATAAAAATCAATTGGTTTCTCCTTGAAAACTTTTCATCCAAAAGATCTTTATGAAATTGGATTGTGATTTCAAACATTTCCCCCTTCTCTGGTTTATAATCATAATTGTGTGTCTGCCAGCAATGTGGCAGGCGACTTCCTACTAATACAAGCTCCATATCACTGATCTCCTCTTTATGATCTCCGACCACCCTCAATACTCCTGCTCCATTAAAAATAAAATTAAGTTCCAGTTCATCATGTGTGTGAATAGGGAAATCAAAATCTTTTTTGAATCGTTCGAAGACAAGAAAACAATCGTATTGGGTAAGGGGAGTGATTTCTCTGAATATTTCTGCCATGATATATTGAGGTATTTATTAGGTTAAATGATTTTTTAAATTTTATGAGCTGAGATATTTTATAAAAATTGTCTTTTAGAATTAAAATTTAGGTATCAAAAATTTATTACCCTATAAGTAATTTTATATTACCAAATTCCATACTATTTTGACTATGAACTAAGGTTAATTAATGTAAAAATAGTAATAAACTGAGCATATAGTAAGATTATTATTACTACAATTTTAACAATTTTCGGTTATTTTTTAATATTAAACTGATTATCAATTAGTTATTAATAAGTAATTATAAGTATTATTTTAGCCTTATTGTTAATATTATTTTAATACTTTATAATAATTTATGTAATCGATTTCAATAAAATATCATATAGAGGTAGAATAATTTAGCCATCCGATAAAACATTTTAAACATCAACTATTTTAATCTTGTTATCAAATAGGTCATTGATATGGAGGCAATAATTTATTCAAGATCTCCATACCTGTATAGAATAACATAACTGTAATGGATCAGCAAAACTTCTTTACAGAACTGTTTTATAATTTAAAATTTGTATTGAAAAGGGTTTTTCAAATATGGTCATACGTCCCTTTATTAACTCTACACCTGAAAGTCACCAATTGAAACTAATCATTAAAGATTCGTTTCATTTAAATCTAAGGTTGTTAACCCGGGGTATCCATATTATCATAAATATGTTTTAATTGCAAGTCTCCGAATCCATACATTCCCTCCCACCTGGTGAATTCCATAAAAACTTTATTAAAATCCGCTGTAGGAAACTCCTTTAAAATCGCTTTGATCCTTTTCTCCGGACGACCGGGTTCACCATTGATTCCAAACCGATCAATATGAGCAAAGCAGACTTCTTCAAGATATGGGAAACATATTGATTTGGAAGAGGATAGGCCTTCCAGCGCGGTGAGATCATTAATTTTATATGCATCCCAAAGAGCCACAGCCAGGTCAAGATCTTTTTGTTCGCATCGTAATCTTCGGGAATACCAATCGATCAGATTATCACTAGTTGCCGGACCAAATCCCCGGCATCTCGCTGCTGGTGTTGACCAGAATGAATAAGTAATAAAAACGCTTATAGTAGAATTGAACGATGCCATCAGGGACATTAAAAACCACATATTGGACTGGCAAAACAAATCATATTCAAACCATAAATTGAATTCTGAATGATCAGGAGCCATGAGAATTTTACCTATCAAGCCTGAAATAGAATATTCATTCGGATCTGCATCATACGTATTTGCAAGAAAGCGGGTACGATGTTCTATAAATTCTGTAAGTGTATCACCACGCAGATCTCCCTCGATCATACATTCTTTCATGATAAGGATTTCTCCTTCAATGTTGGTCTCTTTAAATCGTTCTGTGAGAGAATCTCCATTCAGGATATGATATACCATAACTACATGTTTAAAGGCTAATCAAACTATTAACCCCAATACACAGCCAAATTATTTAATTTTTTTAATAAAGATCACCTCAACACAGCAATTTTCACAGTCCTGGTATCTGCTCCGGTAAATCCATCTCCGGCTGCCATCCAAACGACATAAATACCGCTGGCAACGCGATTGCCATTCAGATTCAAACCATTCCACACAAATGTTCCTCCATTTGACTTGCCCTCATACACGATCAAACCGTTGAAGTCTGTGATTTTGACATTGGTGTTTTTGCGCATGCCTTGAATGGTAATGGGACCAGTATATTCAGGCCGTACAGGATTGGGGAATGCATAGATATCGCCATACTGATTGTTTTTACTTCCTGTGGTTGCATCTGTTCGAATTGACTGAACGCCACTCCCTGTACCGATAAACATTTCTCCTGTTTCAGGCTTATACCGTAGCGCGGTGATTAAATTGTCAAACAATGGGCTGTTTTCAATAGTGTATTGATAAATTAATTGATCACCGGCTGATGAAAGTACTTGAATGCCGGTTCGGGTGCCGAACCATTTTCTATTGGCACCATCGATAGCAATGCATTGGACATCGACTTTATCCAAAAGATTACCGCCAAGATCCTGTTGTACAACTATACGTTTTGAAATATTACATGCTGCATCAAATACACCTTCACCACATTCTACCACCACAACACCGTTATTAGTACCTATCCATACACTACCGTCCTGATCTGTAGCAATAGCATTAATAATATTACTTTGTAGTACGCTATTGCTATTACTTGGGGTAAAGATTCTATAACGGTCATCCGAAGCATTATCAATGTTTTTACCAGGATCATATACCATTAAGCCAAGACCAATGGCTGACATCCAGATATAACCAGCCGAATCAGTAGCGCAAGCCAATAGATAGTTGCTCGATGGACTTGAAAAATTTTTCCAGGTTCCATCTTTCTTATATACTGAAATTGGTTTTTCAGCAAGATAGTTGGTCATCCAAAGATTTCCGTCTAGATCAAAAGTCAAACCCCCTATTCGAGTTCGGGCTATATCCCCGTTGCCGCCTTGTAAACTACTATTCGTTTTATTCCACACTTTAATCACAGGTTTATCCGGATCTTTCATAGTACACTCCATCAACCCTCCCCAAAACGTACCAATAAATAATTTACCTGTCGTAGTATTTACAGCCATTTTATACAAATCCACTAAGTCTTCTTTTTGCATTTCAGCCTGGTTACCCCGGTTGTAAAATCTCCAGATACCATCCACCAATGAAAAAAATCCATCCCCTCTGAAAAGATAGGTGTAAGATGCATCGATACCCCCCGAAGCAATATATACCCTGTCTCCATCCAGGGCGATATCAGTAGAGTAAGGGGTTAGCGGTGTATTGAAATACTTAAATGAACATCCATCGGTAATCTTCGCATTTGAACGGAATGCCTGAAATCGGTCTGCAAACCAACCCTTACCTTTTTCATCCACGATACCATATAAAGGTCTGGGCACACAGGAAGAACTAAGAGACTGAACTTTATTTTCTTTATCGATCAGGTACAATATGCCATCGCAATTATTTTTGCAACTATAACCTACTAAAAGATTTTCATTTCCTGCACTCAAATATTGGATTTGATGATCAGGCAAACCCTGGATCAATGTCAAAGGACTATTTGCATCTATTCCATCCCAGGAATAAATTTTATCTCCACTGCCCAGGTATAATCGACCATTGAATACTGCCATAACCTGATATGGCGTAGATCCGAATTTATTGATCAGGGTCCACTGCCCAAAGTCACTCATATTATATTTGACTTTATCGTACGGAATAGCATATACTCCACTTTCTGTTGCAGCAATTAATTGATTGTTAAACAATACAACTTCATACACAGGGATTCCGGTAAATGCGGTAAAACCAAATTCATTTTTTGAAAGATTTAACTCCACAATCCCAAAGCCACAGGAGAGATAAGCAAAATCAGAGCCAGCAGGCACATGGATTCTATAGATGATACGATCACCTAATATTCGTTGGTTGCGAAGGATATCAGGAAGATTAATGATTTCATGCGTGGAAGGATCGTACAAATCAAGATTGCTGTTTTGATAGCCGATGATCAGGTGATTTTGTTTTCCAGCCCAGGCAAGTGTTTGCACGTTGACATCACTGAGTCCTTCAACTTTAGAAAGATAACTCAGCTCTTCATTCGATTTATGTATTGATACGATGCCACCTTTGGTTCCAAAATAGACATCTTCCGGACTTTGAGTCACATAATTGCCTGAAGAATGCGACATATAACTTTTCCATTGTCCAATTCGAAGGTCGGATTGTGCATCAGCGGCCAGGCAAATAAAAAGTAAGGATATATAAAGAGAAAATAATTTGATCAATCGAAATAATAATATTGAACAAAAATAAGAGAATTTAATTCAGGGCAGTTAAGTACAAGGGTGACTTTCCAGCAGGGATCCATTGTACAAGTCACCCCTTGACTTGAGACAAGTTACTATCTGTATTTCCGGTTTCATGGTTACCTTTATGATTCATGCCGGATCAACTTTCTATAACCTGTAAATCCTTTGCCCAGCTTACTACTTTCGAACTCTACGAGATCCTGCACCTCAGGCATATTGTGTTTAGTATCGAACAAAAATGTTTGTACATCGATACAGATGGTTTTGATCAGCAGGCATATCATTTAATGCTGCGGGAACGGGATATCCTGGTGGCCTATTCAAGATTATTCGATGTCAGTATGCCTTATCCTGGATTTTTATCTATTGGAAGAGTAGTGACACATCCCGAGCATCGTAACAAACAATATGGCAAACACCTGATACAAACTTCGATTTTAAAAATCAGAGAACTTTTTGGAGAGCTTCCAATCAAGATCGGAGCCCAGGCATATCTCACTGGTTTTTATACTTCATTTGGATTTAAGGATATAGGTCAATATTACCTCGAAGACGGCATACCCCATTTAAAAATGGTAATGGAATAATTTAGTTTATTTATCAAATATGGAAATTAAAGGGATATCCGTAATCGTCACTGGTGGTGCATCAGGTCTTGGTGAAGCAACAGCAAGACTATTTGCCGCAACAGGAGCTCAGGTTACCATTCTGGATAAAAATTTAGAAAAAGCATTAAACATTGCTGAGGATATCCAGGGTTTCGCATTATCCTGTGATGTCACCAATGAGGCCGAAGTTCTTGATGCTTTAGAGCAAATTAAAAACAAGTTTGGAAGAGTGAGAATACTTGTCAATTGTGCCGGGATTGCTTCGGCAGGAAAAGTAGTCGGTAAAAAAGGAGCTTTACCGTTAATGGATTTTGAAAAGACCATACGGGTCAATTTGATTGGAACATTCAATATGATGCGATTAGTAGCTGCTGAAATGATGCCCTTGGCACCTTTATCGGATGGAGAGCGTGGGGTAATAATATCAACTGCCAGCATCGCTGCCTTTGATGGCCAGATCGGTCAAACAGCTTATGCAGCCTCCAAAGGAGGGATTGTAAGTATGACATTACCTGCTGCAAGGGACCTTGCTTCTTACGGTATAAGAGTTAATGCTATTGCTCCGGGCTTATTTATGACTCCGCTTTTGAGTTCACTTCCGGAAGAAGCTATTCAGCAACTAACGTTAAATATCCCGTTCCCAGCGCGGCTGGGGCTGGCGGAAGAATACGCATCTTTAGCAAAACACATCGTTGAAAACAAGTACATTAATGGTGAAACAATCCGCCTGGACGGAGCTTTGCGAATGCCGCCTAAATAATTGGTTGTCAACGTGTTTATAATTGTCTTTTGACAAGCCATCTTGTTAAACATTTATTAACATTTAAGATTAATTTTAACTACATAGACTGTTTGATCGAGAAATTTGATCTTTTGATCTATGAATGATCATTCATGGTATAGTATCCTGATCCCCTCATTCAATTACCCCGACATTTGCAGTGTCATTATAAAAATTTAAAGAATGAGATCTCTATTCCTATTGCTTGTTGGTATCCTGGTATTTACTGTTCCCGGTCGTGCACAGTTTCAAGCGGGTGGTGGCGGTGCATCACAACCTATTACCGGTAAAATCACCGGAACGATCATCGACAGTACCTCCCGGGATGTACTATCCTATGCTACAGTTGCTTTACGCAGAGCAGGAAGTACAAAAGATATCAATGGAACCCTTACCGATGATAAAGGAGTATTCAAACTGGAAAATATATCCCAGGGAAAATATATCGTTACTATCAATTCTATTGGTTATAACAACAAGGTGATAAGCAATATTGAATTGACCTTAAAAAAACCAGATGCTAATGTCGGAACCATCCTGCTTGGTGAAGTTGGGGTTACTTTGGGAGAAGTTGCTATCGAATCTCAGGCAAGTCTGATTGAAAACAGAGTTGATAAACTGGTTTATAATGCTGAAAAAGATGCTACTTCTGCAGGAGGAAGCGCAGTAGATGTGCTTCAAAAAGTACCTATGTTATCAGTAGATCTCGATGGTAATGTGAGTCTTCGAGGTAGTACTAACCTGAGAATTTTGATCAACGGAAAGCCCAGTGGAATGTTTTCTACTAATGTGGCCGATGCACTCAAAATGATTCCGGCGGATCAAATCAAAAGCGTGGAAGTCATTACCAATCCATCTGCTAAATATGATGGCGAAGGCACAGGTGGTATTATTAATATTATTACTAAAAAGAAAAATGCAGAAGGTACCAGTGGAAGCATTAATACTGCATTAGGTACCCGTCAAAATAATTTATTTCTTAACCTTGGTGTGCATCATGGTCGATTTGGACTCAATGGTGGAGGCGGATCTTTCTGGGGTTGGCCGGGTTCTGGAAGCAATTCATTGTTACGAACAAATTTTGTAAATGATAAAACGGTCACCACCAGCGAACTTGGTACAAACAGAACTTCACGATTGGGCTATTTTGGTAATATTGGTGCAGATTATGATTTTAATGCATTCAATAGTATTTCCAGCACATTCAGAGCTAATGGTTTCGGAATGGACAGATCTTCTAATACCGCAGTAGCGATAAATGATCAGATTCAAAACATCAATTTTAATTACCTCCGGGCTAATACGAGTGATGTATTAAGAGGTGGTTTTGATTGGAATACTGATTTTAAAAGGACATTTAAAAAGAAAGATCAGGAATGGAGTACAGCATTCCAGTGGTCAAATAACAAGAGTATTACGGATAATATCTTCATTACTGAAAACAATCCTGAATATGCACTAAATCAAAAAAGCAATAATGATGGTATCAATAATGAATATACCATCCAATCTGACTATACCCATCCTTTTTCAGCTAAAGCCAAGATGGAGATTGGAGCAAAATCGGTGTTGCGTTTAATTAATAGTGATCTTAATTATTTTAATTTCAATTCAGATCAAAACGAATACTTACCAGATGTTAACCGCACAAACCTATTCCGCTATCATCAGAATGTAACGGCTGGATATGCGTCCACCACCATAGGATTGTCTAAGACGATAAATATGATTGCAGGTGCAAGATTGGAAAATACGTATATCAGCGGAAAATTTGCAGATGGTGCCTTTGAACCATTCTCAAATAATTATGCAAACCTGTTGCCTAATATTTCATTCTCCAAGACTTTAAAAAATTTCCGAACACTCAAACTTGGTTATTCCAAACGAATCCAACGCCCTAGTCTTCAATTTATCAATCCATTCCAGGATATTACCGATACCCGGAATATTACACAGGGAAATCCAACACTTCGACCTGAATTGACGGATCAACTGGAGCTTGCTTTAACTACATTCCTTAAAGGATCAATGGTCAATCTTTCATTTTATGCAAAACAAACCCATGACATCATTGAAAACTTTACAGAGATTGCCAATGATGGTAAGTCTATAACCTCGTATAAAAATGCGGGTATCAATTATTCATATGGTGTCAATGCATTCAGTTCGGTCAATGTGACTAAGAAATGGACATTAAGAGGAAATATAAACCTCGGTTCCTATAATACTAAAAGTGATTTGACGGCAAGTAATTTCAGTGCCGGACTTCAGTACAATGCATTCCTGATGTCCTCATTTGACTTCAAGAAAAAAGGATTAAAAGCGGATTTATTTGGAATATTTAATTCACCTCGGAGATCTCTGCAAGGAACGACTCCTTCATTTTCCATGTATTCTATAGGTCTAAAGAAAGAAATACTCAACAAAAAAGGAACTGTTGGCTTTAATACAGTGACTCCGTTTACGAAATACCGTTCTTTTAAATCCAATATTGAAGGTGATAATTTTAAACAAGTATCAAACTTCCAGATTCCTTTTGCATCCTTTGGTATCAATTTTAGTTATCAGTGGGGTAAAATGAATTTCAACGCTCAACCAAAGAAACGAGGAGTTAAAAATGATGACCTCAAACAAGGTGAAGGTGGAGGTGATATGAACCAGGGCGGTGGTACAAGAAATTAATATCCTGTTTTCAATAACGGGTACTAGTCTTTTTATAAATGGTTTATAAAGTGAGAATCATGTTCTCACTTTTTTTTTATCCTTTAATTTAGAATTTTACTGTTTTGGATTCTGCCCTGAACGTTTAGGACAGCATCGGGATTCAATCTAATGTCCCATCTATCCCCAATTAATTTTTCAATGATTTAATCGATTAGTTCAAGTCCTGTTATTTTGGTATCGTGAAGATTTGAATTGCAATCCGGCATACTTTATAATACTGGTCATATTAATAGTAATCTGGTCAAGAATGCATAAACCTGCAAGCATCATTTTTTGACAGTCTGAATCCGTATAATTTACCATCCCTTCCGTCTAATAAACACTCTAAATTAAAATCAGTAGGGATATTTAGCCCTCGGGGCCTTAAATTTGCCAATTCATGAAAGTAATATATTATATCTCTCTGATCATCGTAGGGTCATGTGCTTTATTGCAGTGTAAAAAATCCTCTGAAAAAACTACACCTGCAGGGGGTGGTAACCCGACATCGACTAATGCAGTGAATTCAAGTCCGGGTGCTCCAGGCAAAGAAGCCAATGCCGGTCAGGGCCCTGTATATACTGCTGTCCAGGCTAAAGGATATGTGCTAAACAGGGAAATCACATCTCCCGGGAGTATTCAATCTGAAGAAAACACCAATTTACAACCGGAGATTTCTGGCCGTATCACAGGCATATATTTTAAAGAAGGTGCAGTCGTATCAAAAGGAGCTTTACTTGTGAAACTGTATGACGCTGATTTAAAAGCCCAACGTTCGAAATTGGAAGTTCAATTGAAAATAGCGGAAGCAAGCGAAAAGAGGCAAAAGGATCTACTGGCGGTATTTGGAACCAGTCAACAGGAATACGATCTTGCCACTTTATCAGTAAGTAACATTAAAGCTGATCTCGATCTAAATGAAGTAAGCTTGTCAAAGACAGAGATTCGAGCTCCCTATACTGGTAAGATTGGT
Source organism: Saprospiraceae bacterium (assembly GCA_040007895.1). Lineage (GTDB taxonomy): Bacteria > Bacteroidota > Bacteroidia > Chitinophagales > Saprospiraceae > JADJLQ01. Next base: position 20,599 of record JBDTUE010000039.1, read on the forward strand.
TTGCGAAATGTGAGTCTTGGGGCATATATCATCCCATCTACTATCATTTCTAATATTGCTCAGATCAGTACGCTCAAAATTGAATTTAATGTACTCGAAAAATATGCACAGGAATTAAAAATAGGCAAGACGGTGACGTTCAAAACGGAATCATCTAGCCAGACTTATCAGGCAAAAATCACGGCATTCGAAAATTCATTGACGACGGATACACGGCAATTACGTATCCGTGCTCAAGTCATCAGGCCAGACAATCGATTGACACCGGGTAGCTTTATATCGGTAAATTTTGGCGTAGGATCACAAGCACCAGCAATTATGATTCCATCACAAGCCATTATACCACAAGCGCGGGATAAAAAACTCATTGTATATAAAAATGGAGTAGCAAATTTCATCACCGTAATTACAGGCTACCGGGATTCATCCAGAGTAGAAATCATAGAGGGTATTAAAACCGGAGATACGGTACTTACCACCGGACTCCTGACTTTAAGACCTAATGCAAAGATTAATGTCGTAGTAACTGAATAATCAAATGACTAATAACCACTAACCAATCATCAACCAATGAATATTTCAGAGTTAAGCCTTCGACGACCGATATTAGCAATAGTACTTAATCTCGTCATCTTACTATTTGGAATTATTGGATTTAAGTTTTTAGGAGTTCGGGAATACCCGGCCATTGACCCTCCTTATGTAAATGTACGTTGCAGTTACCCGGGAGCTAATGCCGATATCATCGAGTCTCAGATCACCGAGCCACTTGAAAAAACAATCAACAGTGTACCCGGAATTCGGAATATTACTTCCAGCAGTTCTCAGGGGAATTGTAATATCAATATAGAATTTGAATTGGGTTTTGATCTTGAAGAAGCAGCGAATGATGTGCGGGATAAAGTATCTCAGGCTGTCAGAAGCTTACCGGCTGATTTGGATGGATTACCTGTGGTCAGTAAATCCGATGCCAGCAGTGATCCAATCATGAGTATGAAGGTGCAGAGCAACAGTCGAAATCAATTGGAGATATCAGAGTTTGCAAATAATGTATTACTCGAAAGGCTTCAAACTATTCCGGGAGTAAGTAGTATCCAGATGTGGGGAGAAAAACGATATGCTATGAGGATTTGGTTTCATCCTGACAAAATGAATGCTTTCGATGTGACCGCAAAAGAAATTCAATTGGCATTACAACGGGAGAGTGTGGAAATTCCTGCTGGTAAAGTATCTGGAAATACTGTAGAATTAAGTATCCGCACGTTTGGACGACTTAATACAGAAGAAGAATTTAATAACGTGATCATTCGGAGTAATGAGGCTGGAATTTTGCGGTTAGGGGATGTTGCTGAGGCAGTATTAGGCCCTGAAAATGAAGAGACCGTATTCAGAGAAAGTGGTGTTCCGATGATCTCCATGGCGATCATAGCCCAGCCTGGAAGTAACTATGTAGCGATCTCCGATGAGTTTTATAGAAGAATAGAACAAATTAAAAAGGACGTACCGGCAGACATTAAAATTGGTGTAAATACAGATAGCACGAAGTTTATTAAAAAATCTATTAGTGAAGTAAAAGAAACACTGGCCTTGTCCCTGGGATTAGTAATTGCAATTATATTATTTTTCTTTAGGAGTATTACGATTGCCGTACGCCCTTTATTGGATATACCGGTTTCCCTGGTTGGTGCATTTTTTATCATGTATCTATGTGGATTTTCCATTAATGTGCTTACCCTCCTGGCCATCGTTTTAGCTACTGGTCTCGTAGTAGATGATGGAATCGTAGTCACGGAAAATATTTATAAAAAGATTGAAGCTGGTATGAATAAATACCAGGCAGCTCGGGAAGGTTCCAAAGAAATATTTTTTGCAGTATTAGCTACATCGATCACCTTAGCAGTAGTTTTCCTTCCCATTATATTCCTTCAGGGATTTGTGGGTAGATTGTTTAGAGAGTTTGGAATCGTAGTCGCAGGGGCCGTATTGATTTCCTGTTTTGTATCTCTAACCCTTACCCCTGTATTGAACGTAAAATTAGCTACCTCAGCACATCATTCCTGGTTTTACAGGAAGACAGAACCATTCTTCAGAGCTATGGAAGATGGGTATAAATGGTCTTTGACTCTTTTTCTAAAAGTCAGATGGTTAGCTTTCGTGATTATATTGGGTTGCGGAGCAGTTATCTATTTTATTGGTAATAAAATTCCCTCTGAACTTGCGCCAATGGAGGATAGAAGTATTTTCAGGATTCAAGTCACTGCTCCTGAGGGCACCTCTTATGATGCGATGGATCGCAATATTGAAAAGATATCCCAATTCGTAATGGAACAAGTGCCTGAGAATACCGCTGTCATGAGTATGACAGCACCGGGATTTACAGGTAGTGGTTCTGTAAATTTCGGTTTCGTGAGGGTTGCCCTGACTGAGCCTAAAGATCGAAATCGATCACAACAACAAATAGTTCAGGCTTTGACTAAAGACTTTAATAAATTTACGGATGTAAGAATGTTTCCAAATCAGGATCAAACGATTTCAGTAGGACGTCGTGGTAGTTCCCAACCAGTTCAGTTCGTAATTCAAAATAATGATTTCGAGAAAATAAAATCTGCCCTACCCGCATTCCTGGCTGAAATCCAGCAAAGTAAAGTATTGCAAAACGGGGATGCAGATCTTAAATTTAATAAACCCGAATTGCGAATCAATATTGACAGGCTTAAAGCAAGTGAATTGGGTGTAAGCATAGGAGATCTTTCAGAATCATTACAATTAGCTTTAAGTAACAGGAGATTGGGTTACTTTATTAAAGAGGGTAAACAATATCAGGTCATAGGACAGGTAGTCCGTGGAGACCGTGATGATCCTAATGATCTTAAGAATTTTTATGTTCGCAATAACAGAGGTACTGTAATTTCATTGGATAACCTCGTCGTCATGACTGAAGAAGTTACACCACCTACCTTGTATCATTTCAATAGAATGAAAGCAGCTACGATCAATGCTGGACTTGCACCAGGTAAGACTACCGGTGATGGTATCAAAGAGATGGAGGCTATTTCAAAAAAAATATTGGACCCATCTTTTACGACCGCTTTGAGTGGTACCGCCCGTGACCTGGCTGAAAGTAAGGGTAATACGGGATTTGCCTTTATTTTAGCATTGATCCTGATCTTCCTGGTATTAGCTGCGCAATTTGAAAGCTTTGTCGATCCGCTAATTATCATGATTACTGTGCCGCTTGCTATTGCAGGAGCACTACTTAGTCTTTATTTTATGGATCAAACCCTGAATATATTTTCCCAGATTGGTATGATCATGTTGATTGGTCTCGTCACCAAGAATGGAATCCTGATTGTTGACTTTGCCAATAAACGACAACTTGCGGGAGAAAATAAAAAAGAATCTGCAATCAATGCTTCTGTCATGCGATTGAGACCGATTCTAATGACCAGCCTGGCTATGGCTTTGGGTGCACTACCATTAGCATTGTCGCTCGGTGCAGCATCTACTTCCAGGATTCCCCTGGGCGTTGTAATAGTCGGTGGTATCATGTTTTCACTTGTGCTCACCCTGTATGTGATCCCATCGATGTATTCATTCTGGAGTTCGAAGAAAAAGGCTTTGCCTATCGAATTGCAATAATCTCTGAACCTATTTCATGAAGAACTATTTTTTATTCTCAATTCTGCTATTATCCAATATCATCGTTGCACAGGAGATTCTCAAACTGGATGATGCCATATCGCTCGCATTAAAACAAAATCCGAATATTCTCGTAGCTGCCAATGAAAAGGAGCTCGCAGAAGTCGCGAACAACTGGTATGCAGCAGGACGTATTCCAACGGTCAGTGTAAATGGATTTTTTAATAATTCACTTACTAACCTGAATCAAAAATTAAACAATGGAACCAGCATCGAACGCAACGGTGTACGAAATACTACACTTAATGGCAATGCTC
>JBDTUE010000040.1:0-23640 GCA_040007895.1 Saprospiraceae bacterium
GAAGAATTCAATAAAAGGATTTCAGCTTGTGATGCTTTTATGATATCGTCGCCGGAATACAATGGCTCTTTGCCGGGCGTTCTCAAAAATGCTATTGATTGGGTATCCAGGCTTAAACCTCAACCCTTCAATGAAAAAAATGCTTTATTGATGTCTGCATCTCCATCGATGGCAGGAGGCAACAGGGCACTCTGGTCATTAAGAATACCGTTAGAACATCTCGGAACAAGAGTATATCCCAATATGTTTTCATTAGCCATGGCTCACAAGGCATTCACTCCGGATGGAGATCTTGTTGACGCTACATTAGCCAAGCGATTTGAAGAAAATATTATTGCTTTTATGAGTCTCACTGAGTCCTCCAAACATTACCCTTGTATCAAAAAAGCATGGGTCGAATTTATGGGAGAGCGGACAGATCTTATATTAGATCGTGTGCAATAAAGATCAGTGAGCCAATCATAGAATCATGGTATTGGCTACTTATACCTTTCTATTAATTCCACCATTACACCGAGGGAATCCAGGCCGTCCATATATCCGTATTCTCCCCCATCCCATCCACCATGTTGCGCCAGATCATAGCCCTTCTCTTTAAATCGTGCAACATAGGCTTCTTCCATACCCTTGACTTCAAAGGCTACATGATGTACTCCTCCTCCTTTCCGTTCAAGAAACTCCCTCCAGTGACTCGGCTCATTCCCGATAGGTTCTATTAATTCAACCTGGAGATTTTGAAGCCGGAGGAAAGCCAGTTTAGCTTTTGCATTGGAAGGTTTGCCTCTGTATTGAGTAGGGTTCAATGAATGTCCTTCAGCTATTACTACGTCAGGTCTCCTTTCAATACCTAAGAGGTCGACCCAATGACTTAAAGCCTGATCAATATCTTTTACAACGATTCCTATATGGGTCATCTGGGTATCTGGCACCAGTCCCTTACCAGGAATGGAATAAATTTTAAAGCTCAAAATCCCAATGATAAAAAGCGAAATGAAAAAAAATATTTTATAATTCATAATCATATATTGAAGGTGATGAATAAAAAATTTTAAAACCTGTTTATTTTTTCCAATGAAATGATCATGGAATCTATAGGTAATAAAGTTAAATAAAAAGATCTGTTATCTGCTCCCGGGCTTTAATTGGGTGTAGGACAGATTGCACTATGGTTTGGTTTGTGCGACTGTCCCGATTTCTATCGGGATCGGTCGGGTTATGGCAATATGTGCAATCTGTCCTACGCCCCTTTAATTTGAAATTTTTACAGAATGCATGGATTTTTTAATACATTAAAAGGCCTTCTATACGTTCAATATTGTACTTTCGATTTTGTATGACTTTTAAACTTGCTGTGAAAAAAAACTTCTTGTTCTTACTATTGTTCCAGGTATCTTGCTTTTATTCAAATGCACAGACTAATCATTGGGAAACTGCTATTTTCCCTAATGATACCTGGAAATATTTCGTTGGCAATTCCGAACCCAATGCCTTTTTTCGATTATCTGTGTTTGATGATAAAGATTGGATTTCAGGCAAAGGAGGATTTGGATATGGTGATGGTGATGATAGTACCATCATACCGGCTTGTTATTCAGTTTATCTTAGAAAATCGTTTACCGTTGTTGATACGGGTTTCATTTCATCTGCTATTCTAAGTATTGATTATGATGATGCTTTCGTTGCATATATCAATGGTATTGAGATCGCAAGATCGGGTATCAGCGGTGCTTATCCATCGTTCAATACCGCAGGTACAGATCATGAAGCTAAAGTATATGCAGGTGGACTTCCGGAAGGTTTCATAGTTTCAAAACAAATTCTATCCAAATGCCTTCAAAATGGAGTGAATATATTTTCACTGCAGATTCACAATTCATCGATCGGTTCAAGTGATCTTACTGCCAGCCCATATTTGTCATTTGGTATTAAAAATAATAATACCTATTACCGGCCGGTACCTCCGTGGTTAAACGGTCAGGTAGATCAACCGGTAGTCCAGAGCAATATTCCTCTTATTGCAATTACCACTATTAATAACCAGGTTATTAAAGACGATGGCAATAAAATCACTGCACTCATGAGGGTCATCAACCGGGGATCTGGACTGCTCAATCAATTATCTGATTCAGCAACCGATTATTATGGAAATATAGGAATAGAAATCAGAGGCGCCTCGTCTTCAACCTTCCCGCAAAAAAGTTTTAACCTGGAGACCCGAGATACGTCGGGTAAAAATAAAAGCGTCAAACTACTTGGTATGCCTAAAGAAAATGACTGGGCTTTGATAACTAACTATAATGATAAAACGCTAATGCGAAATACGATTACCCATCAATTGTTCAGATCCATGGGTCATTATGCACCGGCAAGCAGGTATTGTGAAGTTTTTATAAATAATGAATACCAGGGCATCTACCTGCTGATGGAAAAAATAAAACAAGACAGTAGTCGTGTTAAGGTCGCTAAGCCAGATGCAAAAGCAGTATCCGGTGATAAATTAACCGGTGGATATATCATTAAAAACGATACAAAAGATTCCAATGAATCATCCATCCCGAGTGATTTTGATGAACAAGGTGTTGCCAATAGTCAACAGGTGAGTTTTATACCTGTAGATCCAAAAACCAGTGATATTACCGAAGCACAAAAGAATTATTTAATCGCTTTTCTTAAAGCACTCGAACAATCAATATATGGAGCCGGTTTTAAGGATCCTAAAAAAGGATACAGGGCTTTTATCGATACACTCTCCTTCATTGATTATTTCCTGATCGGTGAAGTATCCCGAAGTGTAGATGCTTATAAGAAAAGCAAATTTTTTTACAAAGACGTTGATAGCAGAGGTGGCTTATTGAATTCTGGTCCTACCTGGGATTTTGACTGGGCCTACAAAAATATTCCGGAAGGTGACGTTAGTAAAGAATGTTATTATGGTGTCACGGATGGATCTGCATGGGCTTACAAATCGATTTATTGTGTCCATTATCCGGTTTTCCCTGGATGGATACCAAGGTTGATGCAGGATGTAGCTTTTGTCAATGCTATAAAGACACGGTATGTTGATCTAAGAAAAACAATCTTGAGTAATAATTCAATATACCACTCCCTCGACTCTATTCAATTACTTTTAACTGAACCACAAAAAAGACATTTCCAAAAATGGGATATCCTGGGTAAAGTCACAAACGGATCCCCGGAAGTCGATCCTCAACCCATCTCATTCACAGGAGCAAGTCAACAACTCAAAAATTGGATCAATGTTCGCCTATTGTGGTTAGATAGTCATATGCCGGGTACCTACCAGGATCACGGAACAGTAGCAACATCAAATATCAATCAATTACATTTTAAAATATTTCCTAACCCGGTACAATCCGAACTGTACATAGAATCAAATCAATCTATACAATCTATAAAATTATTTTCGCCTATTGGACAACAGGTTCTTTCTCTCCCTGCACGGGGAAACATTGTGAAAGCAAGTTTACAAAACTTAAATGGTGGTTATTATATTCTACAGACCCGGTTTCAAAACGGGGAAATAAAAACTGATAAAATTATTATTCAAAAACCGAGTTCCTGATTTTTCAAATCTTCACCCGGTAATTATCGCGAAGACCTTTGATATGATGTATTTCATGGCCTGCAATGATAAAGGCAAAAGCTCTTACGCTAACTTTATTATTAGCAGCCAGACCACTTCTGTTGAGGGCCGCTTCTGTAAAATTTTCAAATAAAGAAAGGGTAGATTTTCGCACTGCTTCATATTCCGCTATGATACTCGCAATCGTCCTGTTTGCAGCATTCGATGGAACGATATAATCATCCTGATCAAAGCCGGGCAATGGAGTCTCATCTCCCCGACCAAATCTCAACGCCCGGTAGGCAAATATTCGTTCCGTATCCAGGATATGGACCCAAACTTCTTTAATACTCCATTTTCCTACATCATATCGATGATCCCATTGACTGAGGCTAAGCGATATCATTAAATCCCTTGTAGTTGCATAGGATTGTTTAAGGACTGCAATAGCATCTTCTCCAGGTACCTGTTCAATATACCGGTTAAAATATCCTGCAGACTCATCATCATTTGGTCGTCTCCATTCCATACTTACGTTATTTTTGCAATGCGAATTTGCACATCTTTAATCATGATCTCCAAACATTTGATCTTAATCTTTTATTTTTTTTGTTTTATTCATTGCAGGAATAAGCCAACAATCAATCAATTCGGAAAAGATAAATTGGCCAGGCAATTGGACCAGGCTATCCTTGATCACCCGTTTGAGGATAGTCTATATTATCTCAGGGCCACCTACTCCTATCAAAATGGAGACTTTAAATCGGCTCAGACTGATCTTATGTATGCGATCAAACTCGATTCACTATCTCCGGGTTATTACCATCTTTTGGCCGATGCCTATATAGATAATAATGATTCGTTTCAAGGGCTATCCACGATGGAACAGGCTGCCAAACAATTTCCTGATCGCATCCCTACCCTGCTTAAATTATCTGAGTTTCAAAATATTTTAAAACAATACGATCAATCCCTGGAGACCATTACTTCCGTTCTCAAATTAGATCCTGTCAACGCCAATGCTTACCTTATGGCAGGAGTTAACCTTAGAGATTTAAAAGACACCGTAAATGCCATAAAGAACCTCGTAAAAGCCACAGGTTATGATGATCATCTCGTGGATGCCTGGATTATTCTTGGACAATTAACAAGTAAGAACAATTTCAAAATCGCCAAAGCTTACTTTGAAAATGCAATTCGGAATGATCCTGATGATATCAATACACTTCATAGTTATGCCGAGTTTTTACAGGATTCCCTTCCTCTATTTGCAATCAGTCAATATCAAAAAATCATAAGTATCGACCATAAATATGAAGATGCATATTTAAATGCAGGCATCCTCTATTTCAGGCTGGATTCATTTTCCCAGGCTTTAAATCATTTTAATATCCTGACTCAATTGGAACCGGCTGAAGCTAAATTCTATTATTACAGGGGTACCGTTAAAGAAGCCATGGCAGATAAAAATGGTGCACGACTTGACTTTGAACAGGCATTGCATTTAAAACCTGATTTTACAGAAGCTGTTAAAGCGTTGAAAAGTTTGAAATAGCAACAGAAGTAATTTCAACTAAAAAATTGTCTTTCAGGTAGAGGCCTATCAGAAAGTCATTTTTGACTTAACCATAAAGTTGTTTTTTTTCCTCTACTTTTGCCGTTTATTACAATTCTCCTATATGAAATTGAATGTATGCTTTGGTATTTTGATTTTATTGATATCCTGCAAATCAAATCCATCAGATAAAAATGTCCTGGCGAATAAAGAAGGAGCATCACCTGCTTTAAAACCCGTGACCACGGCTGTGGTTGATCCAGGTCAATTTCCTTATGCAGTCTCAGTAAAAGATCTTCATCAGCAATCCAAACAATCATCTGATATTCTTCAAAAAGAAGGTAAACCAACGGTACTCATGTTTTGGCTTACTACCTGCAATCCATGTGCAAAAGAAATAAGAGCCATCCATGCTAATTTTGATCAATGGCAAAAAGTAGTTCCTTTTCATCTCGTGGCAATGTCAGAAGATAGAGAAGAAAATTTTAATGATATTCTGGAAAGGACGAGGACTGAGCAATGGCCCTTTGAAACGTATTGGGATTTTAATCGCAATTTTGGTGCATTAATGCCCGGTAAACTTAATGGTTTTCCACAGACATTCATATTTAATAAAGATGGGAAACTCACCTGGTCCAAACGAGGTTATTTACCGGGTGATGAAAGCATTTTTTTTGAAAAACTAAAAGAAGCTGCAAGATCTTAAATCAAAATAAAGTAATTTAGTAGCTAAACAAATTTGAATATGGCAATCCTTAAAGTAATAGAAGTTCTTTCCAACTCTAATAAAGGGTTTGAAGACGCAATTGAAAAAGCGATAAAAAAAGCAGACAAAACGCTCAAAAACATCCGATCTGCCAATGTCCACAATATGAGTGTGACCGTGGAAGGCGGAAAGATTAAAGAATATCGTGTCAATATGAACCTCACCTTTGAATTAGAATAAATTATGGCTACAGTAAAAGTAATTGAGTTGTTATCCAGCTCTCCAAAATCATGGACTGATGCTACCGATCTCGCTATTAAAAAAGCCAGTAAAACAATTCGGGGGATTCGTTCTGCCAATGTTCATAATTTGAGTGTTACGGTCGAACATGGTAAAATCAAAGAATACAGGGTAAATGTAAAACTGACTTTTGACCTGGATTGAGGTTCTGGTTAAATATTACCAGGTTAACTGTAGGCTCGTAATCTCTTCATATATTTTAAATTTTCTATCCTTACTGATCAGAGTAAGCCCAAGATGAATTGCCTGCCAGATAATCATGCGATCGAAGGGATCTTTATGTAATGGGGTTGGAGGAAGATTATAACCTATGACCAGTGGATGAGTTAAATCCAGAATTTGAAAATCCTGCGAAATAGCTTGATCAAAGATTCTTTTCAGTTTTTCCATACTACAATCGAGTTTACCAATAGAATCTTTGATTTTTATTTCCCAAAGACTAACTACACTAAAGTAAATTTCGTTGTCAATATCTTGAAGTATATCGCTAATTTTTTTAGAAAGTTCATCCGTTTTGGTTTGTGACCAAATTAAAACGTGGGTGTCAAGCAGGTATTTCATGATTAAACAATGCTTCAGGGCTTACGTCCCAATCACCAAAAAACTTAACTTCAACTTTACCTTCCAGTAATCCAAGTTTCCTCTTCTTCATTTTCTTCTTAGGAGATGTAAGAACAGCAATGATCTCTTTTGTTTTACCATAGGAAACACCAATTTCCTCACCATGCTTTACCTTTTCAAGGATTGCTGAAAAATTTGATTTAAACTCTCCAACTGAATAGGTCTTCATTCTTTTATTATTTAATGCAATGTACAAATAGTTGTTCTGCTTGTCAAGTAGACAAGGAACATGAAATGTTAACCCACAAAATAAGCACTGGATTCTCTACCTGATTAAATAATCTTAATTTCGCCCTCCATTTTATTTTGTACTTAAGATGATTACGATTACACTACCCGATGGCTCCAAACGGGAATATCAAGCTGGAGTAACTGGTCTCGACATAGCTAAGTCTATCTCTGAAGGCCTCGCACGCAATGTATTATCCGCTAAGGTCAATGGGCAAATCATAGATGCCACGAGACCGATACTGGAAGATGCCACCGTTCAGTTATTGACATGGAATGATAAAGATGGCAAAGCTACATTCTGGCATTCATCTGCTCATTTGATGGCTGAAGCATTAGAAAGCATTATGCCAGGGACAAAATTTGGTATCGGTCCCGCCATAGAAGCCGGATTCTATTATGATGTAGATACCGGTGATAAATCGTTGACACCTTCTGATCTGGTTATTATTGAAAACAAGATGCAGGAATTAGCAAGATTAAATCACACCTATAATCGTAAAGAAGTGTCTAAAGCCGATGCGATTCAATATTTTACTCAAAAGGGCGATGAATATAAACTCGAATTGATCGATGGTCTTGAAGATGGCCAGATCACTTTTTACAACCAGGGTAATTTTACAGATCTATGCCGTGGTCCTCACATTCCCGATACAGGGTTTATCAAAGCAGTAAAGTTAACTTCACTGGCAGGTGCATACTGGCGTGGAGATGAAAAAAGAAAACAGCTTACTCGTATTTATGGTATCACTTTTCCAAAACAAAAGGAATTGACAGAATACCTTACTATGATCGAAGAGGCAAAGAAACGTGATCATAGAAAATTGGGTGCTGAATTGGAATTGTTTATGTTTTCTGAGAAAGTAGGTGCCGGCCTGCCAATATGGTTGCCCAAAGGTGCTGCTTTAAGATCAAGACTGGAAGAATTCCTTAAAAGTGAACAGGTCAAAAGAGGATATGCTCCGGTGATCACTCCGCATATCGGCCGGAAAGAATTGTATATCACGTCTGGTCACTATGCAAAGTATGGTAAAGACAGTTTTCAACCTATTCATACTCCCAATGAAGGGGAAGAGTTTTTACTCAAACCAATGAACTGTCCTCATCATTGTGAGATCTATGGTCATAAACCGAGATCTTATAAAGAATTACCAATTCGCTATGCAGAATTCGGAACAGTTTATCGATATGAACAAAGTGGAGAATTACATGGACTTACCCGCGTACGTGGATTTACTCAGGACGATGCACACTTGTTTTGTACTTCCGATCAGTTAAAACAAGAGTTTATCGGAGTGATTGATCTTACTAAGTTTGTGCTTCATAGACTTGGCTTTGATAAATTTACTGCGCAGATATCACTGCGTGATCCGGAGAATAAAGAAAAATATATTGGCTCGGATGAGAATTGGGAAAAGGCGGAATCTGCTATCATAGAAGCTTCAGCTGAAGCAGGTTTAGAAACGATTACAGCCTATGGCGAAGCGGCATTTTATGGACCGAAACTGGATTTTATGGTTAAAGACGCCATAGGACGAAGTTGGCAGCTCGGTACCATTCAAGTGGATTATAATCTTCCGGAACGATTCAACCTTGAATATATCGGAGCTGACAATACGGCTCATCGGCCTGTGATGATCCATCGCGCACCGTTCGGAAGTATGGAACGATTCGTAGGTGTATTGATTGAACATTGTGGTGGGAATTTTCCTTTATGGTTAACTCCTGATCAATATGCCATTTTACCGATTAGTGATCGTTTTAATGAACATGCTCAGGAATTAAAAAACCAATTGGCATCACTCGGTCTCCGGGGTTTTGTAGACGATAGAAGTGAGACCATTGGCAAAAAGATTCGTGATAATGAATTAAAGAAAATTCCTTTCCTTTTAATCCTTGGAGAAAAAGAAATTGCGAATAATACTATATCGCTTCGGGAACATGGCAAAGGAGATCTGGGCAGTATGACTATTAAAGATTTTGCTGATAAAATAAATACAATAATAGGTTGATCGGTTACCGGGAGGAAAATAAAGTATGTAATTTCAAACTCTTATCATTAGCTAAAGGAGTTAACCTCAACTTTTCTTTCCAATAAATCCTTTCTATGCTACCCTGGAAGTCAGCACTTGTAAAACCTTATGGACGGATGGTCCACCGGTCAGTAAGGGATATGGCTACCAATGCATTGGAAGATCAACAAAAAATCTTTACTGGTTTAATTGAGAAAGCTGCTTCAACCTTATTTGGGATTGATCATCAATTTGGTGCAATAAAATCCTATAAAGATTTTCAATCGAAAGTGCCTATCAGGGATTATGAAGGCATCAAAGATTATATCGAAAAAATAAAGAAAGGCACATCGAATGTTTTATGGCCCGGCCAACCATTATACTTTGCTAAAACCTCCGGCACTACTTCAGGTATAAAATATATACCCTTGACAAAGGACAGCATGCCTTATCATTTTAGCAGCGCCAGTAAAGCAGTAATGAGTTACGCGGCTCAAATAAATGATTTCTCTTATCTCGATGGTAAACTCATTTTTTTGTCTGGTAGTCCCGAAACTTCATTGGCCGGCAGTGTAAAAGCCGGGCGACTATCGGGCTTAGTCAATCTGCATATTCCTGCATTATTCAAATTAAGTCAACTTCCAAGTTATGCAACTAATTGCATCGAGGATTGGGATATCAAAGTAGAGAAGATCATTGATGAATGTGTAGGACAGGATTTACGCCTGATTAGCGGCATCCCTCCCTGGGTACAGATGTTCGCAGAAAAGATTTTAAACAAAACCGGCAAGTCACACATTACAGAAGTATTCCCTAATCTGAAATTGCTGGTCAGTGGAGGAGTGAATTTTGCTCCATATAAAAGTCATTATGACCGGTTATTCGGCCCGGATATTCCAAGAGTGGATACCTATCCGGCATCAGAAGGATTTATTGGTTTTCAGTTTGAACCTGGCGATTCCGCTTTGATTCTAAATACAAGAGCCGGGATCTTTTTTGAATTTGTGACCTTAGATGAATTAAAAAAAGATAATCCTCATCGATTGACATTGGCAGAAGTTACTACCGGAGTCACGTATGCACTATTGCTTTCTACGAATGCTGGATTGTGGTGTTACAATATCGGGGATACCATAGAATTTCTATCGGTCAGTCCATACCGGTTCGTCATTAATGGTCGCGTAAGTCAATACATTTCAGCCTTTGGCGAACATGTGATTGAAAAAGAAGTTGAAACGGCATTGTTGCAAACCTGCGAAAAACATCATTGTACGGTCAGTGAATACACTATTGCACCCCAGGTCAATCCTGAAGACGGCGGAAAATCATTTCATGAATGGTTTATAGATTTTGAACATCCCCCTCTAAATTTTGCTCTTTTCACACAGGATTTAGATGCAGCAATGCGAGAACAAAATATATACTATGATGATCTCATCACGGGTAATATTCTAAGACCTATCCAGGTGAAAATGATGAAGCCTCAGTCTTTCAGAGATTTTATGAGAGACATCGGCAAATTGGGCGGGCAAAACAAGATCCCTCACTTGAGAAATGATCGAAAAATTGCAAATGGTCTGTCTCCCTATTTACTCAAGGTTTAAAGCACTTCGGCCCTTTCCAAATAGCCAACCTAAGGTACTTCCAAAGCCAAAAACTATGCCTATCAGGATGAGATAAGGAAGACATCGTTTATAACCAGAGTTCAAAATCAATCGATATGGCTCATGTGTCCATTTTCGATAAAAAAAGAAAGGGGCTTCAAGACTTCGTTTCAATGCTTCCCGGTCAATCTGATTATGATTCATTTCTTTAAGAAGACCTGCACAGGCTTTAGCATTATAAAAATGTTTAAGAAGGGTTCTAACCAAAGAATTGGATTGTATATGAATTATGAAATTATTCCTGATAAATATGGTTTTACCCTCCATGTATAGTCCTGGCAAGATCTTTAATTCTAATTCCCCTTCTTTTATCACATCCCAGTCAGGAACAATACTTTTCTTAAAACACGCACCTGCTATCACCGGATGTCGATCCAATAGAAGATGGATCATTTCAGGCAGGTATGCACTAAAATTAAAAAGGAAATTAGCCTCGTCAATTGCTGAATCCACTGTACCATTTTTTATTGGAGTGACGAATGCCAATGCAGTAGGATTTGCAGTAATGTTGCTATAAAGAGAACTAATCCACCCTGCTTCGATCTCATTATGATCTTCGATCAGAATGATCCAGGTTCCATTGCAATTTTTAATACCTTCCAGTCGAAGTTTGAATATATCGGTGTCCTGGACGATCAATATTTTAAGATCTGGTCTGGAAGGGATATCTTCTATCGGAACAGGAGTAGATGAAACAAAGATCAATTCTGTCTGGTACTTTTCCTTATAGTCCAAAACCGGAATCAACAGGTGAAGTAAATGACTCCAATGATTACCAGTAATTACAATCGAAAATGACAAATCCTGATCTTGAAACAAACAGCGTTAAAGGTAAAATATAAATCACTTAGGCCCCAAAACAATCTGATATCCTGATCCTGATAAAATACAAAGCCTTTTTTATGTGGATTTTAACATTACTATAAATCTAAATAGCTAAATCTCAAGACACTGTGTAGAAAAATAAGCGTTATAATTCAATAAAAAAAGTCGTAAATTTGCCGCCCATGTTTGATTGTCCGCGATTCTCATTTGTCAAAATCACAGTACTTGCTTTCGTAATCATTTCTGCTACTTCCTGTAAGAGTGAATTCGAAACGATCAGGACCAGTAATGACCCTGAGGCTATGTATAAAAGAGCTGTAGAGTATTTCGAAAATAAAGAATACTCTAAGACGCAAACTTTGTTTGAATCAATCATCAGTAGTTTCAGGGGTAAAAAAGAATTTGAGCAACTGAACTATATGTTCGCATACACGTACTATCACCAGCATGATTATTCCTCTGCAGCCAGTGCATTTAAAAACTTCGCCACTACCTTCGTTTATAGCCCGTACAAAGAGGAAATGGAATATATGCATGCCTATTCGCTCTACCTGCTATCTCCTAATTTCAGGTTGGATCAGGAACCAAGTGTAAAAGCTAACGATGCACTTCAAACGTTCGTCAACACATATCCAACCAGTGAACGAGCAAAAGAGTGCAATAAGCTTATGCAGGATATCAGGAGGAAACTCGAAATCAAAGCACTGAGCACAGGTGAACAATACTATAATATGGGCCAATACCAGGCCGCTATTACCACGATGGAAAATGTTCTTAAAGAATTTCCAGATTCAAAAGATGCGGAGCACCTGAGGTACCTCATAGCTAAAGGAAGTTTTGAATATGCCGAACGCAGTATTTTTGAAAAAAGAGAAGAGCGTTATCTGGAATCCATTAAGTACGGACAGCTTTTTATCAACAAGTATCCAAAAAGTAAAGATCGTGCTGAAGTACACGATTTTATTCAAATATCTAAAAGTAAATTAAATCAAATTAAAAATGTCGGACATCAAAAACAAAGTTCAGGGGATTGATCCTAATGTGAGAGCAAGGGACATTCGGGCTATGGCAGAAAGAACCGGTAATCTCTATGAGACTATTGGCATTATCTCCAAACGGGCTAATCAATTGAACATGGATATCAAAAAAGAACTCCATTTTAAACTGGAGGAATTTGCTGTAAACTCTGACACCATTGAAGAGGTACATGAAAACAAGGAGCAGATTGAAATTTCTAAATTTTATGAGAAATTACCTAACTCTGCCATTCTCGCCACAGAAGAGTTTTTAGCGGAAGGTCTTAGCTATAGATATGCAGAATTAGGTGGTCCGGAAGATACTACACCAGCACAGATACAGGTAGAAAGCCAGACCCGGGTATAATATCCAATCATTTTCATCCGGTGGGAGATCTTGAGGGTAAAAAGATATTATTAGGTGTAAGTGGCAGTATAGCTGCTTATAAATCTGTTTATCTCCTTCGGGCTCTTCAGAAATCTGGTGCTGAGGTCAGAGTAATCATGACTCAAAAAGCAACTGATTTTGTTTCTCCGCTGAGTTTTGAAGCCATTAGTCATTTCCCGGTTTACTGGGATACTTCCAGCCAGCAAAGCTGGAACAATCATATAGAACTAAGTCTTTGGGCAGATGTTTTTATCATAGCTCCCGCTACGGCAAACACCATTGCAAAATTTACAACAGGTATGGCCAATGATATGGTTTCAGCTTGTTATCTAGCCTCACGATGTCCGGTATTTATGGCACCTTCTATGGATGTGGATATGTGGCATCACCCCGCTACCCGGTCTAATATAAATACGCTTCAATCACGCAATGTCTTTATCATTCCGGTGGGATATGGATCACTTGCCAGTGGACTCACCGGTGAGGGAAGGATGGCAGAACCAGATGAAATAGTTGAAATTCTAAAGCTTAATTTACGAGCTAAGACATCGGTATTAAAAAATAAAAAAGTATTGATCACAGCCGGACCGACGCACGAAGCTATTGATCCGGTCCGTTTCATTGGCAATTCCAGCACAGGGAAAATGGGGATAGCGCTCGCTGAGGCATCAGCGGGCCTTAATGCAGAAGTTACCCTGATCCTGGGCCCCACACAACTAAAACCGGGGAATGAAAAAATAAAAGTAATTCGTGTCACCTCGGCTCGTGATATGCTTAAAGCAACATCAAAGTATCATACTAAATCGGATGTGACTATTTTTTCAGCCGCCGTAGCCGATTACAGACCCGGTACCGTATCTGAAGAAAAAATCAAAAAGACCGGTGATGAAATCAACTTAAGTTTGATTAAAAATCCTGATATCGCTTACGAAATGGGACTTCGTAAAAATAAACATCAGATCCACATTGGATTTGCACTGGAAAGCACTCCCGGGGAAGAATATGCTAAAGAAAAACTTAAGAAAAAAAATTTTGATATGGTTGTTCTCAACTCATTGGCTGATGCCGGCGCAGGATTTGCAGTAGATACCAACAAAGCAACGTTTTACTTTAAAAACAATAAATCAAAAAAATTTGAGTTAAAAAGTAAAATCCAAGTAGCCAATGATATTTTAGAGGCTATTGAACAATTGATAATAGAAAAAAAAACAAAATGAAACTTCTTAGTATCGCATTCCTTTTAATATTGGGTTTCAAGGCGTATAACCAGGAGCTCAATGCACAGGTAAAAGTAAACACACCTAAGCTGCAGACGGTAGATCCAAGGGTATTCAGAAACCTGGAAGATGATATAAAGAAGTTCATGAGTACCCAGCTATGGACCAATGATAAGTTTGAATTGCATGAAAGAATTAAATGCAATTTTAACCTTACTATAAAAGAAGAGGTTAATAGCACTACATTTAAAGCAGATCTTACGATATCTGCTTCAAGACCGGTATTTGGAAGTACCTATGAATCTACTCTGATTAATTATATCGACAAAAATATTGTAATCAATTATGAACCCAATCGTCCGTTGAATTATGTTCAAAATGTTTTTTCCGATCGACTTACCGCCTTATTGGGTTTTTATGCCAACCTGATCATAGGGTTGGATTATGATAGTTTTTCTTCGAATGGAGGGAGCGATTATTTTTTGATATGTCAGAATATCCTCAATACGATTCCGGGCAATATCGTTGGCGAAGGATGGAAACCATCCGATGATACCCGTAACCGGTATTGGATTCTTGAAAACATTATGAGCCCTAGATTACGAGCCATGAGAACTGCCTGGTACTCATATCATCGGTTGGGACTGGACCTAATGTCTCAAAGTCCTGAAGAAGGCAAGACAGCCATGGCTAAAGCTATGGAGTCTATCGATGAGGGCAAAAGAAGTTACCCAGCTGCTATCTGGCTCCAGATGTTTATTGATGCAAAAGCGAATGAAGTAGTGGATGTCTTCAAAAAAGCTGACAAACCCCAGCAACAAAAAATACATGCTATATTGAATCGATTGGATCCATCATCAGCTTCGAGGTTTCAACCACTTCTGCAATAAACCAGCATGAAATCACTGGCTTTATTTGCCTCAGGTAAAGGCAGCAACGCAAAAAACATTATTTCATTTTTCAAAGATCATCCATCCGTCCGGATTGCTCTGGTAGTCTCCAGTCACAAAGAAGCAGGTGTCATTGAAGTAGCTCATCAGGCTCATCTTCCCTGTCATATCCTGGATAAAAAAGAATATTACGGCTCCGGAGATCTTTTAATGAAACTATTGACAAATAAAAAAATTGATGGGATCGTATTAGCTGGATTCATCTGGCTTATTCCTCAATACCTGCTCGAAAATTTTCCTAAAGCCATTATCAATATTCACCCAGCCCTATTGCCTGCCTATGGAGGTAAAGGGATGTTTGGTTTCAATGTACATGAAGCCGTATGGAGCAATAAAGAAAAAAAATCGGGCATTAGCATTCACCAGGTCAACGAACATTATGACGATGGCGAGATTATATTCCAGGCTGTATGCGATCTGGATCCAAAAGATATGCCGACGGACATTGCACAAAAAGTGCAGCAATTAGAATATACCCATTATCCCAAGGTGATAGAATCTTACTTTTCTGATTAGGCTTTGATGACCAATAAACGTTTAGTGGCTATCACATGATTTTTATCTTGCTCGAGTACAAAGAAGTAAGTTCCTTTATTTAAAAATGAAAAGTCAAGGTCAATAGTTTGACTGGATTCGAGATAATAATTCTGACGCCAGATCTCATTGCCTATAAGGTTTACTATTCTTGCTGAATAAAGTCCGGGGTTTTTAATGCTCAATTCGCACCGCAAAGCACCATACGTATAAGGATTCGGAAAAAAGAACAGGTTTGGTTTAAAGTCTTCTACGATGATCAGGTCTTTAAAAGTTTCAGGAGCTTTATAAACTATTTTATCCAGTTCCCGAACATTCTTATAATACAATACCGCCACCGGCGCACCGGTAGAATCTTTATAAAAAGAAGAAGTCCTGATTGTATCTGATTTGAATAGTTTAGGAAATTTTACAAATCTGGTTACATCCTGCCAATCCAGATTAGATTTACGCGTTTCCAACCTGGTGCTTTGAATAGTTATTTTATTTTCTACCGTGGTTAAATATCGTTGAAGATTGAGGTCAAGGACTACAGATGATTTAAAAGCCAATTCTTCTTCAATAAGGGTAACTACCCGAATCGAATCCGGGCTATAAGGTAATTGATTCAGCATATTCCTTGGCAACTGGGAAAGTCCGCAATCATATACCAATTTATAATTACTTTTCAACGGGACTTTAGAAGTAGCGAATGTTTTATTATGAAATATCCTTGGACTGGTATAAAATCCAGTATAATATTTACCATCATTAAAAAGGTCTACGCCATTGATCCCGTAAGACAAAATGGTATCAGGAGATATTTTTAAAAATTCCCTGGAAGTTGGATTGATCTGAACTACTGCATTGCTAAAATTAAAAAGGGCTGGAGATGGCTCATCATTGATTAAAATACTTCTTCGGATATAAGGTGCCTTTACTCCATTAAGATCCCATTTCATGCTATCACTGTTAAAGGGCCAGTATTTAATGCCTGTAGGTAATTGATCTGACATAAAAAGGACCGTATCTCCATTTAAAGGAATCATCGGGTATGAAGTCACCGACTGAGCCTGACTGTATTGGAAAAACAATAGAAATCCGGGAAGTACAATCCAACGATATAAATGAGGAAAACGTTTTATGGAGTGAATCGCGCGTATTAAAATTGCATGTAAACGAACGCAATTAAACGAAATAATTTGTGGGCATGGAATACTCATCCTTATTGCAAACTTAACTTTATTTACGTTCAATAATTGATACAGAAATTAAAGTTGCAGATCAAGCATGTTTTTATAAACTCCTTCATGAAATATTAATTCTTTATGTGTTCCCGACTGAATGATATTACCATCTTCCAGCACCACGATATAATCAGCCTGTTTGATGGTATTTAATCTATGCGCTATCACGATAGCCGTCTTATCAGGCAATACCTGATCTAATGCTTCCTGAATTAATTTTTCTGACCTTGTATCCAGGGAAGAAGTCGCTTCATCCAAAATCAATACGGGTGCTTTTCTCATCATAGCTCTCGCCAGGGTAAGTCGTTGACGTTGACCACCACTTAATTTCTGACCCCGGTCACCTATTTGAGCATCCAGTCCCTCACTGGATTGCTGTATAAATTCTTTAGCGTTGGCAATGGTAGCAGCATCCATTATTTCTTTTTTATCTGCAGATTCACCGAACTGGATATTATCTCCAATACTTCCATGAAAAAGAATGGGTTCCTGAGTGACAATAGCAAAAAAGTCTCTCAGTACATGCAGATCGATATCTTTGATATTAATACCATCAATCATGATTTCTCCTTTAGTGACATCATAAAAGCGTGGAAGGAGATCTACCAATGTACTTTTTCCGCTTCCAGATCTGCCTACTAAAGCAACGGTCTTACCTTTAGGGATAATCAAATTGATATGGTTAAGCACCCAGGGTTGATCTTCCCGATATCGAAAAGAAACATTTTTAAATTCTATCGAATGATTAAACGAAAGCGATGATATAGCATCCGGTTTACTTTGAATGTCTATCGGTGTATCCAATACCTGGTCGATTCTTGCCAATGCAGCCGATGCCTTCTGAAGATTAAACCAGGCCTGGGATAATGCTTTGCTCGGATCAATCACACTGTAAAAAGCGAATATGAAGGTCAAAAAAACTTCCGGTGATAAAGTAAGAGCAAACACTTGCCGACTTCCTATGTATAATAATGCGATCACTGCAGTTACTCCTAAAAATTCTGATAAAGGCGCTGATAAATCTTTTCGTCTAGCCATAGACAAACTGGTACCCCGGTACATATTATTTTCCTTATTGAATCTGGTTTGCATAAAAGCTTCAGCATTAAATGCCTTGATGATTCGTATTCCACCAATCGTTTCCTCGAGGGTACTATTAACTTGTCCTAGCGTATCCTGCGCTATTTTGGATTGTTTTTTTAATCTCCTCGACACTCCTCCGATAGTCCAACCAATAAAGATCATCAGTATAAAAACGATACCGGTGAGTTTTGCACTTACATAGAGCATAAAGGAAAGGCTGCCTATCAATATGATGGGTTCCCGGAAGATGGCTTCGATCGTAGTGATCACAGACCATTCTATTTCAATCACATCATTAGTCATTCGGGACATCAGGTCCCCTTTGCGTTCATTGCTGAAATAGGTCAATGGAAGCTGTAATAATTTATTATATAATTTAGACCGGATATCCCGGATGATACCTGTCCTAAGTGGCGTCATCATATACAATGCCAGGTACCTGAATAAATTTTTAAAAAACAATACAACCAATAGAAATACGCAGACATAAATCAAGGCCGTTTCTTTCCCTTGCGCAGCGATTAAATTTTGAAAAAAAGTTTTAATCCATTGTAAAATCCCGGGTGCCGGTGCTGCATCTGTACTTACAGTAGTAAATAATATTTGAAAAAAAGGAATGAATGCCGGAATAGTAAAAACTGTAAAGACTGCTAAAAGAAGATTGAATAAAGCTGTACCTACAAGATTTGATCGATAGGTTCGTATATAGGGGAGTAATTTAATAAATGTCTTCATAGGATTACGATCTATCCTGTTTTAAGACGTATACCCTGTTCATAGGAGACTTTTAAAGTCCCAGCTATTTAAAAATCCGGTATTGTATTTTCCTTTTTTAAAATCGTCATTGTCCATAAGGAGTTGATGAAAAGGCACCGTAGTTTTTACTCCTTCTACAATAAACTCATCCAATGACCTGTTCATTTTAGCTAATACCTCCTCCCGGGTATGTGCCCGGCAGATAAGTTTAGCAATCAAAGAATCATAATAAGGTGGAACGGTATATCCTGCAAACGCATGGGTATCTACCCGCACACCATGGCCTTTAGGAGTATGAAATGACGTGATTTTACCTGGACTAGGTCTGAAATCATTGAATGGATCTTCGGCGTTGATCCGGCATTCCATAGCACACATCTGCGGTGTATAGTTTTTCCCTGTGAGTTTAATACCAGCTGCTACCTTGATTTGTTCTTTTATCAAATCGTGATCGATGACTTCTTCCGTTACGGGGTGTTCTACCTGGATCCGGGTATTCATCTCCATAAAATAAAAGTTCTGGTATTTATCAACCAAAAACTCGATAGTACCCACTCCTTCATACTTAATGGATTTACCAGCTGCTATCGCTGCTTCACCCATTTTTTTGCGAAGTTTTTCGGTCATAAAAGGTGATGGAGACTCCTCTACTAATTTTTGATGTCTTCGTTGAATCGAACAATCGCGCTCAGACAGATGTATTACCTGGCCAAATTGATCACCAACTATTTGAAATTCTATATGCCTGGGTTCTTCTATATATTTTTCCATATAGATCCCATCATTACCAAATGCGGCCTTTGCTTCATTCCTGGCCACATTCCACATGGATTCCATTTCTGACTCTTCCCAGACCACTCGCATTCCCTTGCCTCCGCCTCCTGCGGTTGCTTTAAGAATGATCGGGTAGCCAATATCTTTGGCCCATTTATAAGCTTGTTTATAATCTTTTAATAATCCATCGCTGCCTGGTATGACCGGCACCTTGGATTTAATCATAGTTTCCTTTGCGGTAATCTTATCTCCCATTGCCCTTATCTGATCGGGTGTAGGACCTATAAATTTGATTCCATAGTCCGTGCAAATCTCGGCGAATCGGGCATTCTCAGCCAGGAACCCATAGCCGGGATGTACAGCATCCGCGTTAGTGATTTCTACTGCAGAAATTATTTTAGGAATATTAAGGTAGGATTCGCTGCTGGCAGGCGGTCCAATACATACAGCTTCATCTGCAAACCTTACGTGAAGACTATCCCGGTCAGCAGTAGAATACACCGCAACCGTCTTAATACCCATCTCCTTACATGTCCTTATTACCCTCAGAGCGATTTCTCCACGGTTGGCTATCAATATTTTATTGAACATTTTGAGACTGGTTTGGCTTTAAGCCGGTTCTATCAAAAATAAGACCTGATCGTATTCTACCGGAGCCGCATCCTCTACCATTATTTTGACCACTGTACCGGCGAGTTCGCTTTCTATTTCATTGAATAGTTTCATGGCCTCAACCATACAGACTACCTGGCCCAGAATAATAGGATCGCCGACTTTAATATATGGTGGTTTATCAGGTGAAGGAGAACGATAAAATGTTCCTACCATTGGGCATTTAATCTCCAGAAGTTTTGATTCAGCAGGTGCGGGAATCGCAGGCTGATCATTTGCAGATGATGACTTTTTATCTAAAGATTGACCAGGTGCATTTCCTCCATACACTGGAGCAGGAGCAGCAAGCATTTGGGGAGCACCAGAGACATATTGGATCTTATTTCCCTGCTCAGTCCTTAGAACTAATTCAAAATCACCCTGTTTTAACTTTAACTCTGCCAGACTGGACTTACCCATCATTTTGATGAGTTCCTGTATTTCTTTGAGATCCATACGGATTAGATTTTTACTCGTTCAATATACGACCTTTGCTGTGTATCTATCTTAATTTTATCTCCTTCATTAACAAAAAGAGGCACTTTGATTTCAGCTCCGGTTTCTAACCTGGCTGGCTTTAATGAATTAGTCGCCGTATTACCTTTTTCTCCTGGTTCGGTATATACAACTTCCAAAACCATAAACATAGGAAGGGTTACACTCATAGGCATTTCATTTTCAGCATGAAATAGGATTTCAACATCCATACCTTCTTTGAGAAATTCTGTGCCGTCGATCATTGCTTCCTGCAATAAAACCTGGTCAAAATTCTCATTATTCATAAAATTGTAACCCTGGTCGTCTTTATATAAAAACTGGTACCTGCGTCGCTCCATACGGACTTCGTCCCATTTATGACCGGATGGAAAAGAATATTCCACACTTCTTCCGGTAGTGATACTTTTTAATTTTGAACGGACAAATGCCGCACTTCGGGCACTTTTGACATGCTGAAATTCGATTACCGTCCAGATATCATTATTGTGCGTAATGCACATCCCATTTCTTATTTCAGAAGTTTGAGCCATAATTTTGTTTAGGGTTTTTGCGGGCGCAAATATAGCAAGATTAGTTCGTAAATCAGAGTCATGGATGGAGATCGGGTCATGTCTTCAACTTCCCATCATAAGCCCATGTAAGTAAAATAGCTCCCCAGGTGTACCCTCCTCCAAAGGCTGTAAGTATCAATTTATCGCCTTCTTTCAGCCTTGGTTCATATTCCCATAAGCAGAGTGGAATAGTCGCGGCCGTGGTATTGCCATATTTTTGAATATTGATCATTACCTTTTCAATAGGAAAACTAAGCATATCAGCTACTGCTTTGATAATGCGCTGATTAGCCTGATGAGGAACTACCCAATCAATATCAGCCGATTGATAACCTGCACGATGAATCACTTCTTTCACTGCCTCAGACATACCCCTGACGGCTGCCTTAAAAACAACTTTTCCATCTTGCCAGACAAAATGTTCTTTATTAGCAACCGTTTCAGCGCTGGGTGGCCTTAGTGCTCCCCCTGATTTAATCCTGAGCATATCTTTACCACTGGCATCACCATATAAAACTATTTGTTCAATTCCATGCCCATTCAGGGATGGTTCTAATAATACCGCACCCGCAGCATCTCCAAATAAAATGCAGGTTGATCTGTCAGTATAATCAGTGATAGTCGACATTTTATCACTGCCTACTACGATGACTTTCTTATGTGTTCCTGCCTTAACAAATTGAGCACCCGTAGCAAGGGCAAATAAAAAACCAGAGCAAGCAGCATTTAAATCAAATCCATAAGCCCTGGTCATACCGGCTAATTTGCAGATTTGATTAGCATTATCAGGGACGACGTAATCGCTGGTGACTGTTGCACAAATGAGCAATTCAACATCTTCAGGGTTTGTGTTGGTCTTTTTTAATAAACCTTTCACTGCTTCAGCACCCATAAAGACACTGGCCTTTTCAGGGTCTTTTAAGATCCTTCTTTCCTTGATCCCTACTCTGTCCATGATCCAGGTGTCATTGGTATCCACCATGGTTTCTAAATCTTTATTTGATAATATCGTCTCAGGAACGTAACCCTCTATGCCTGTTATGGCTACCGTAATGTCTCCACTCATATCGCAAATGTATAAAATATTCGGATTCAGAACGGTGTCAGATTTTTAATATGAAATATTTTAATAACCTGTAAATAATTGAAAAATAGCACATTATAATTGTATTAAAATAAATATAACCATATTTGGTATAATAATTGCTTCTATGGGTAGAATGGGAAATGACCCAATTATTCTTTTTTAATCTAATATTTTAAAAAAAAGAGCCAATCATGAAAAATAAGACAATCTTCACGACCCTCCTGCTGACCATAAGTATAGTTTATGGTGTGAAAGGAGAACAATCACAGGTTTCATTTTTTGAAGGTACTGTCGAAGGAGCCCGGGATAAAGCTAAAAATGAATCAAAGCTTTATTTTATTGAATTTCATGCGAAGTGGTGCGAACCCTGCAAGTGGATGGATGAAAATACATTCAAGAACGCAGCACTCTCAAATTATGTAGATAAAAACTATGTACCCGTTAAAGTAGATGTCGAAAATCTTGATGGTTTTGTATGGAAACAAAAATATAAAGTTTCGTATTTGCCAACCATTATCGTATTGAATAGTCAGGGTACGGTGCTTGGGAAATATGAAAAAAGCCTTCCCGCTAATGACCTGTTAAGAATATTGCAAAATCATCGGTCATCACCGATGACGCCTATGGAGTCCGGGGTCCCTGCTACAGTATCTGGTCCTGTTGTTTTGAATTCTAAACCTATACCTGTTAAAACCACTACAGAATCCGAACCTAAGCCGGCATTTATATCTGTACACAGAGAACCCGGTCTTCCAAAGGCAAGTGAAGTGCAGACAAGAAAACCTGAAATTTCAAAATCAAAAACCATGGCAACAACAGCTCCAACAAGCCCGGTGATAGCACCACAAAAGCCACCAAAAGACGCCCTATTACCTTTCAGAGTGCAGGTCGGCGTCTATTCTGATGCAGTAAACATGCTAAGCGAAGTCAATAAACTAAGAAAGACCTTCTCTCAGTCCGTTCAGGTTTTTAATTTTAAAAACAAAGTGACTAATGCCGTGACCTATCGTATCACCATTGGTCAATTCGCTTCCCGCGAAGATGCTGCATCATTTGCTCAGGAATTAAAAGGGAAAGGTGTCACTGGTGTAGTCAAACACATCAGCGAATTGGATCCAAAAATATAATGCTTTTATCTTTTTCATAACATTAAGAATACCAGACACTATACTAAGCTGACCGCAGGTAACGTTGATACAATACTTGTGTTAAAATTGGATAAGGTCAGGAGGCTTGTTTACCTTTGCAGTCTCAATAATCCTTCAAGCCGAATCCACTCATTTTTTTATAATCCAATGAATAGTAGCCCATCTTTACTCCTTGTATTCATTTTATTTATTTGTTGTTTTAGCCTGTCTGCACAAAGGCCTGTGCAGGTAAAATATGAGGGTAAACTCTCGTTGGACGGATTTCGT
>JBDTUE010000041.1:0-23147 GCA_040007895.1 Saprospiraceae bacterium
ATGGGTATTAAAGAATTTGGCAACATATAGATTGACTTAAATGATGAAAAAGAAAATGCGATGGAAAATCCAGTAAGTGATACTTGGTATGAAGATTTCTTTAAGGGAATCAACTGTGAGCTTTGCGAAAAAGCATATTCAGCAGAATGGACAGGGATTGAACTTGACTTTTTAATTAATGAATTGGGACTGAAAACAGGAGATGAGGTCTTGGACATGCCTTGTGGGGATGGCAGGCTTTCAATTGGACTAGCGCAGCGGGGATTTAAAGCAACTGGTGTAGATATATCAGAGACTTTTATCGAAGGACTAAACAAAAAAATAAAAGCAGGTGACCTGAATATCAAAACCATTCTTGGGGATATTCTATCCATTGAATTAAATCAAGTCTTTTCAGGGGCAATTTGTATGGGCAACAGTTTTGGATATTTCAACATAGCCAAAATGAATTTGTTTGTAAAAAAAGTAGCTTCGGCGCTTAAGCCTGGAGCCCGTTTCATTATCAATTCAGGAATGATAGCGGAAAGTATTTTACCTAATTTTTCAAAGAATAAATCTTTTACGTTAGACGATATGACACTGGATATTACCAATGAATATCATGTTGAAGAAAGTTATATGGTCAGTCATCTTCTTTATACGAAAGAGAATGAAAAGGAAACACATTCCTTTAAACACTATGTTTTTACCCTGGGTGAAGTGCACCGGCTTTTATCAGACCATGGGCTTAAGATAATTGCTACTTATAACGGTCCATCAAAAGAAATATACACACTTGGAAATCCCCAGGTGTATATCGTTGCAGAGAAAGAATAAAGATCTAATTGATTTTACCTTATCAAAGGTTCAAATGCTCAGCGCCTCAGAAGTATTTAAAATTATGATTCTTCTCAATTTTCTGTAAGCTCTCTACGATCAATTGAATTACATTTTCAATATCCTTTTTGTGAGCCATTTCCACAGTTGTATGCATATACCGCAAAGGAATTGATATTAATACCGAGGGCACACCCTGATTGGAGTATGCAAAGGCATCTGTATCAGTCCCCGTTGATCTCGATGAAGCTTGTCGTTGGAAGGGAATCGTTTTTTCAGTGGCTATGTCCGTGACTATCCTCAATAGTTTTTGATGTACTGAAGGAGCATACGTAACAGTTGGTCCTTCCCCGCATTTTACATCTCCGTCTTTCTTTTTATTCATATGCGGAGTACTGGTATCATGCGTTACATCAATGATAATGGCGGCATTGGGTCTGATCCTTTGGGCGATCATTTCGGCGCCACGAAGTCCTACTTCTTCCTGTACAGCATTGACGATATAGAGTGAGTAAGGCAGTTGGATTTGTTGTTCTTTAATACGTCTGGCAACTTCTGCTATACAAAATCCTCCAAGCCGGTTGTCGAGAGCTCTACCACAATAATAGTTATCATTAAGGATAAAAAACTCGTCCTCGTAGGTCATCACATTACCCACCAGGATACCCAATTTTAAAACTTCTTCTTTATCCTTGGCTCCAATGTCTATAAACAAATTTTCAATTGAAGTTTTAGGATCCTCTGAAGTATTGGTGCGGGTATGAATCGCTGGCCAGCCAAAGACACCTTTGACAATCCCGTTATCTGTGTGAATATTTACTCTTTTTGATGGAGCGATCTGGTTATCTGAACCACCATTACGGATGACATGGATAAGACCATTATCCGTGATATAATTTACAAACCAGGAGATTTCATCTGCATGAGCTTCGATGACCACTTTATATTCCTGACCTGGATTGATGACTGCATATCCGGTACCATAATCATCGATATCCCAGGAATCAGCAAAGGGTTTGATGTACTCCAACCACATTTGCTGGCCTTTAGCTTCATGGCCGGTAGGAGAGGGGTTGTTGATATATGAGCGAAGAAATTGTTCGGGAGACATGGGAAAGAATGAAAAATTAAGAATTAAAAATTAGAAAATTGGAGATTGGAGATTGGAGATTGAGGAATGGCACCGAAATCCGAAATCGCAAATCCGAAATAGCTTGACAAGTGACGAATTCTCATGTTTAAATGAATTTGCATTGAAGTTATGATACAATCAATTAATTGTTTTGGGATTGATGTTGATCAGACCAGGCTTTGGGATTTTGATTCCAATCAGCTAATAATACCATATCCAGTTCGGTAATATAATTAAGAGTTTTTGCAATTTTATTTAACGTAGGATAGTCTGTTAATGTTTTAAAGGGGCAATCGGCTTGAGCAAAAGCTGTAATACAACTGTCAAATCCATAAGAAAAAATCGCGAGCACACCGACGACGATGGCGCCCGTGGCTCTTACAGCTTCTACCGCTTTGAGACTACTGCCTCCAGTCGATAAAAGATCCTCTATCACTAATACCCGTTGTCCAGCTTCGAGACTTCCTTCAATCTGGTTGCCCATACCATGGCTTTTGGCTTCTGAACGAATATAGATCATAGGCAATTCCATTCGATCCGCTATCAGGGCAGCATGAGCAATACCTGCCGTTGCCACTCCTCCGATTACATCAAAAGGCACGAAAATCTTCGATTGTTCTATAAAGGCATCAATTATTTTTGAACGAAGCTCCGGGTAAGAAAGCACCATTCGATTATCACAATAGATAGGCGATTTAAGGCCGGAAGCCCATGTAAATGGTTTTTGCGGACTTAGTTTAATTGCTTTTATTTGCAACAGTTCCCGGGCTATAAAATCAGGGGTTAATATGGACATAAGCGCACAAAAGTATAAAATATGGATCAATGCATCCTGGATGATATTTATGACCCCTGGTCAGTTCAAAAAAATGGACTTTAAGGGCATGCCCATGTTTTGTTTACTACAGTCGCCTTCCATTAACGAAATCGGCGATTTTATGAATAAATTATGGTCAGGTTCATTGAGTATTCCGGTCATTATTAGTACTAAAGATGTGCCCGAGACCTGGAAAAAGTTATTCAAAAGGACGCCTCTCATTTATGCAGCCGGCGGCATCGTTCAAAGAACTGATCATAAATTTTTATTTATTCAAAGACGGGGTTGGTGGGATCTGCCTAAAGGTAAATTAGATGATAAGGAAAGTCCCAGGCAAGCTGCGCTACGGGAAGTAAAAGAAGAAGTAGGATTGGATAGCAAGATCCGGTATTCCTTACCTGACACCTATCATTGTTATACAATTAAGGATACATTGATTATTAAAATTACTTCCTGGTATGTCATGAGTACCAAACAAAATAAACCTAAGCTTCAGCATGAAGAGGATATCACAGGATGTAAATGGGTTGACAGAACTGATTTTGATAAAATGAAACCGAAACTGTATGCCAATCTAAAGGGCTTACTTGATTCTGTCAGAATGGAATGATTCGTTTGAACATTCAACGGGGATTGTCCTAAAGATTCCTGGAAATCACCACTTTTTGAATTTCACTGGTGCCTTCTCCGATGGTACACAATTTAGAATCCCTGAAAAATTTCTCTACGGGAAAGTCTTTGGTATATCCATAACCTCCAAATATCTGGACTGCATCCGTGGCGATCTGAACACAGATTTCTGAAGCATAATACTTTGCCATCGCAGCTTCTTTAATCATTTTTTGATTTCTGTCCTTAAGGTAAGCAGCTTTGCGGGTAAGTACTTCGGCCATTTGAATTTTGGTAATCATATCAGCCAGTTTAAAGCCAATTGCCTGAAAATTGCAAATGGGTTGACCAAATTGATGTCTTTGTTTTGAATATTCCACAGACGCTTCGTATGCACCTTTAGCTATCCCAAGACTTAAGGCAGCAATAGATATTCTTCCTCCATCCAATACTTTAAGTGCTTGTTTAAATCCATCGCCCACCTTTCCTACGACCTTATCCTTGTGCACTCTGCAATTGTCAAATACCATTTCGGCAGTTTCTGATGCCCGCATGCCGAGTTTATTTTCTTTTTTGCCCGCATTAAATCCGGCAGTAGTTCTCTCTACAATAAATGCGGTCATACCATTATTGTCCAGCAAATCTCCTGTACGGGCGATCACTACCGCTACATCACTTGATTTGCCATGAGTGATCCAGTTCTTTGTTCCATTGATTACAAAATAATCACCATCTTCTTTAGCTACACACTGCATACGCCCTGCATCTGATCCTGTATTTGGCTCTGTGAGTCCCCAGGCTCCTATCCATTGGCCAGTCGCGAGCAGAGGTAAATATTTTCTTTTTTGATCTTCATTGGCAAACTGAAGGATGTGACCGGTACAAAGCGAATTATGCGCAGCGACGGAAAGTCCTATACTTGGATCCACCTTTGCTATTTCTTCAATGATTGTAATATACTCCTGGTATCCAAGGCCGGCACCGAGATATTTTTCCGGAACTAAGACACCGAGGAATCCAAGATGGCCCAAATCCTTCATTATATCTATTGGGAAATGTTGGCTTTCATCCCATTCCATCACCTTGGGTTTAATATTGTTGTTAGCAAAGTCTCTTGCACTTTGCTCAATCATTTTTAGACTTTCGGTCTGGGTTATTGTATCCATTTTGACGATTCAAAAATAGGCATTTTTCAAGAGAGCTGAATAAGACACTAACCTGCTAAGGCAGGGTGTCCAGACACATTCGATCAAGTTCCAGAATTTAATCTTTTGTTACTGGACTATCATTTAACTAAAAATAGTCACTTTGTTCCTAACCATTTCATTTACCTCGCCGTATAGTTAGTTAAAATCCTAGATTATGAAATTAAGAATTATAATACCCTTTTTGTTTTTATTGTGTGCAGGTATGATGCGCAGTGAGAATTACGTAGTTACCGTATATGGTACGCTGGTAGACGGCAAAGGAAATGGTGTACCGAATAGGACCATTTACCTTAATAACACTAAAACTTCAAAGTTTAAGGTAGGTGAGAAAACATCTACTTTAGGAAATGGAGAATTTAAATTGCCGCTAAATATACCTGACTCTATAGGAGAAGGTGCATTATTATTGAGTTACGTCAACTGTAATGACAAAGAAATAATCCAGGAAGTTCATTTTTCAAAACAAAACAACATTATACAAGTCAAATTGATCTTTTGTGAGAAGGAACTATCTACTAGTTGTTCATCTACCATTAAAGTTAAAAGAGTCAATGATACTCTTTCTAGAGCTGTAGTCACGAATACGGGAGTGGCTCCATTCAAACACAAATGGTCCAATGGACAAGATGGAGATAGTATCACCTTCAAAACAAAGAGTGATGATAAAATCTGCGTTGTCAGTCTAGATGCCGGAGGATGTAACTCTACCGCTTGTATCAATGATCCGTCCACTCAAAAGTGCAACGTTGAAATCATTATTAAAAGATTAACGGATAGCAACAGTATTGCTATAGCTATAGCTACAGGAACTGCACCGTTTAAATATAAATGGACAAATGGATCAGAGAATGATACTGTGAGATATCTCCCGGGGAGTATCGCTTCAGGATATTGTGTATTAGTCAACGATTCAACCGGATGTGTATCTTCTGCCTGTATTGCAAGTCCCACCAAGTGCATTTCTGAAGTTATAGCAAAAAGGATCAATGATACCCTGGCCCTGGCCTATGTTATAACTAAAGGTAATGGACCATTTACCAATACCTGGACGACAGGACAGATCGGCGATTCAATCTATTTCAATCCGCTTAATAAAATAAAAATATGTGTACGGTCAGTAGATACTACGGGATGTGTAGCGGAAGCTTGTGTCAATTCAATCTCTGAACCCTGCAGGGGATACATTGAGAGATCCGGTAATGTATTATATGCCTATCTTAAGAATGGTACAGCAAAAACATATAAATGGAGCAATGGATCCGATGATGCAAAAATTGAAATAAAAGAAAAAGGGGAGTATTGTGTGGTAATACATGGGGTGGAAGGATGTGAAAGCAGAGTTTGTTTTACAGTAACAGAATTGGATACTACTCAGTGCACCGCTGAAATCACGGCAACGAAAATCCCCGTTGGGAATGCTGATAAAGTAGAAGGATATAGACTTTCAATCAATGCTAAGTTTCCTCTAAAATATATTAGTTGGAGTACCGGTGAAACCGCACCTCAAATCATTGTAAGGAAAACGGGTGAATATTGTGTTTCGATCAGCGATAATGTGCGATGTAAATTATATATCTGCAAAAAAGTAGAGGTAGACCCTATAATTTGCACATTAAAAATAACGGTTGATTCTATTCCGGCTTCCAGTAATTCAGTCCCCAAAAAATTCAAACTCACCGCAGTTTCATCGTATGACGCTAAAATATTAGTATGGAGTACGAATGAAACGACTAAAAGTATAATGGTAGAAAAATCCGGCAAATATTGTGTGACGGTAAGTAATGATATAGGATGTAAGCTGCAAGAATGTGTCACTATAGAACTGCCTACGACACCTCCTCCTCCGCCACCTATCGATTGCAGTACAAGTCTTGTGATCCATCCGATTAGTGCCAGTGAAGTGAAATTAGTTCCCAGAGTTTCCGGTACCGTACCATTTACGTTCTTATGGACGACGGGTTCAAAGGACGCAACGATAAATGTCAAGACTTCCGGAAATTACTGCGTTACGATTAAAGATGGAAGAGGCTGCATATCTAAAGCCTGTGCAGAAATAGCGTTTGAAGAAATAGGGTCAGGTGTATTAGGACCAATAGGTGATGAAAAAAACAAAACACTGAATCCCGGCAATAATAAAGCGAACATAGAATTAAATGTATTTCCAAATCCATCCCAGGATAAAGTAAATTATATTGTAAAAACAAAACAAAACCAGGATGGCATTTTAAATGTTTCAAATATTTATGGTAAGCTGGTTTACCAGGAGAAGATAAAGTTTCAGAATGGAGAATCAAGGGGCGATCTGGATCTTTCGTTTCTTGGAGCAGGAGTATACCAGGTTACTATAGATCAAGGTGGCTATATCACAACAAGTAAAATAGTGATTGCAAAGTAGGTTGGCTCAATAATGCAAAGGCCCGGGCGTATCTTTGTCCGGGCCTTTAGTGTTTAATTATGCAGATAGACAAGGAGATCATATCAGGTTGTAATAAAGGTGACCGCAGGTCACAGTTCAAACTCTATGAGCTTTGTTATTCTTATTTGATGGGTATTGCTTTAAGATATAATCCGTCCCAGGAAGCTGCGGCGGCTGCCGTCAATATGGCATTTCTTAAAGTATTAAACAATATGAGCCAGTATAAAATTGACTTGTCATTTAAAGCGTGGATCAGAAGAATCATGGTGAATACACTCATTGATGAATACCGTAAAACAAAAGTTCGAATGCCTGAAAAATCAATTATGGAATATCAGCAGGATATGAATATGAATGGCATCCATGTTCATTACAATGAAGCTGAATCTAATCTCCAGGTGGAACAATTAGTAGACTTCATTCATAAGTTGAATCCCCTTACCGGAAATGTTTTTAATTTATTTGTAGTAGATGGATATGCGCATAAGGACATCGCCGACATGCTCGAAATCTCAGAGTCTGCATCTAAATGGCATTTATTCACAGCAAGAAAGCAACTGCAGGATATGGTATTGAATTCAAATAAAAATCTCAATCCAACTTCAACCGATAGTATCAAAGTAAAAATTAATTCTCTATGAAAAGTAAACCTTGGATCGACGAGTTATACCAGGACCAGCTGGTGACGCGTGAGATACCACTTGATTTAAACCACTGGGCGAAGGCAGAGGCCCTTATTCTAGCTCAGGAAAAGGCAGAAAAAAGACGCAGAATGATCATGTGGATCCTGCTTTTGGGAATCATCACCACACTTGGTGTGCTGGGGTGGAATCAATTTGTTCCTGTTAAAGACACTGAAATAAAACCCACAAATCCTGAAATACAGGAAGTAAAACCTCAACCTGCAAATCCGGAAGTTGCTCAACATACCGAATCAAAAAATGGAGACATTAAACAAGCAGAAAAAAATCAATCATCAATTACTTCAAAAAATACTGATATCTCTTCAATTGGGTTTACTTCGATACCTAATAAAAAAGTCAGAGTTTCAAACGGAAATATGAATGGGCATTCTTCACAATACAAAAACATCAGTAAGAACGGCATGATCACATCCGTGAATAAAGATTTAAATGAAAATACAATTACAGGAACTATCAATTCTAATTCGGCCTTAGGTACAGCATCAGGTATAGAAATCAAACATGAATTAATAGATATCGATGCATTGAATATGAAATGGAATATATTGAATAATAACCTGGACGAGGAATTAAAAATACCGGCTACTGAAATTGCGGATGAACCAATACGAATTAAAAAACCTACCTGGAAAGAAAATGGAGTACGGATGACTCTGGCTCAGGAGTCAGGTTTACAAGTTTCGAATCCCTCTGTACAACATGCCGGTTTTGAATGGTTTCATCAGAAGAGTATCCAATCTGGATTGTTTTATGGATATAGTCTTGGGTACAAATCGAATTTTAATCATTCACAATACGCTGAGGTCATTACATCATTTCAATTCGAGGGATTTAGTTCGAAATTGCAAAACTTTGGTATTAAACCGGAATGGATGAATGCATTGTATGCCCAGGCCAATATTGGATTTGATGTAAAAAAGAATAAACTCTTTATAGGAATCAGACCTGAATTCATCATCGGAACGCAGGGAAAAGTAGATCGGCTATCGTTTAAAGAAACTACAGGGATCAAGGACATTAATCAGGCGTCGATCTCGGCAGTGAATAAGGGTTGGTTACAATCTGGTTCATTAAACGAGCTTTCCTGGACACTGTCTATTGGATATGAATATCGCATCATGAAGAAACTAGGAATAGGGATACAGATAGATCATTCTTTAAGATCGATCTATCGTCCTTTAGATCCGCAAATTAAACAACAAGCCATTGCAGCCTGGAATACGGGGTTCAGATTTTCTTATATTTTAAACTGAGGCTAATGAAATATTTGGTTTTTATCTTTTTGTTATGTATCGTATGGGAGTGTAATAAGATTGAACTTCCTTTAATTGTCGAAAATCCAAAACCGATTTTTGAGATGAACACTGAAGTGGCGGGTAGTCCACTTAAATTGTCAGCTGGCGTAAATAATGTGATTCTCTATACTGACTTTAATACGTCATCTTTTGAAGTGCTTACCTTACAAGGAGTATTCCGGGATCAGGGTTGTTCAGTTAATTGTAAAAAGTCCCTTGCATTGAAACTGAGGTACCGACTTCGTGAATTTGTAAAAGATACCGCTAAAAGTATAGTTCCCGGTCGCATGACTTTTTTTAAAGGAACGCCGGATAGTGTACTTATGAAAGCAAAAAATAATTCTATGCTCTCCAGCAGTGGAACAGCCAAATATTCTTACCTGTGGACCATCGATGATAAAAAATTTTCTGATCGTGAACTCATTAACTTTAATTTAAAACCAAATTCAAAATATAAGGTTTGTTTAATGATCAATCATCCGGATGGCAGTAATGCCAGCCAGTGTCAGACCGTGGATTTTTCATCCGTTGATTCTTTCCAGGGGTTAAAAGTGTCGATCATACCACAGCAACTTGCTAATAAAAACTGGAACCTGAGAGCGCAGATTGATGGAGGTCTGGAACCAATAAAATATGCCTGGGAAAACAAATCAAATGTTCCCTCCACGTCGAGCGGTGCCTCTGCTGAGTTAGAGATAAAATCGGCATCTAATCAGTGCCTGACTATTTATGATTCCAGAGGAAACAGTGCATCTACTTGTATTGATCTACAACCAGAAGCTAAAGTAAAAAGCAGAGCTGATTTTGATTTGAATACCGATCCGGTCATGTTAAAGGAATTTATGCAGTTCAATACCGTAGAATTGATATATACCGATGAGAACGGACAAATTTGGACTACCGCTACGGCAAATCAAAAACCAAATTATTTCTTTGAAATAATCCAGGTTAAGCCCTATCAGTCGAATGATATGAAACAACCTACTCGGAAATTAGAGATCTCCTTTAGCGCCGATTTTTTTAATGCTGCCAGGTCTTCTATATCAATAAAAGGAAATGGAACCATAGCAGTGGCTTACCCCATCAAATGATCCTCCTGTCAGACACATAGAATAAAGCCATCTAATCATGTCCCTATTTCTTTGTATTCATTATTTCAAATAGTAACTCAGGCTCATTCGTAGTAATAAAATCAAATTCATTTTTCAGGAAAAAATCCATGTCTGATTTTGTATTTACGGTCCATACATTTAAAATCATTTTATTTTCTTTAGCTTCCCTGATCCATTCCGGATGATTTTTGAATACCATATAATTATAGTCGACACCCCGGATACCTAATGCATGTAAGGAGCCAGGAGAAAGCTCTCCATTGAGATATTGAGTGTCTGCTTTTTTATCTAAGGCTAATATGGTTTTTAATATTTCAAGATCAAAACTAATGTATGTAATCCAGGGTCCGGCTTTAAATGCCGAAACCATTTCAACCACTTTTTCAGCAACCCTGATTCCCCGTTCTGTATTTATAGTAGATGGTTTGATTTCCAGAATAAGTCGTGTTCCACCATTATTATTCATTCCTTTTAGGAGATAATCCCGCAAGGTTGGGATCGACTCACCATTCTGCAGCGTATATTTCTTTAAACTATCATATGTATTAGTTTCAATATCCAGTCCGTGAAATGCATTATCATGATTTATTACTAATGAATCATCTTTTGTAAGGTGAACATCAAATTCCGAACCGGCACAATGCATCGAAATAGAATGTTGCAAGGAAGCCAGTGAGTTTTCCGGCAATCCCTGAGCTTTCCATGCCCCCCGGTGTGCAATGACTTTATTCGGATAAAATTTAATTTTAGTCATATGCCTTGATGTTACCGGATTACAGGATGTATAAATAAATAAAATAAAAACACTCAGGGTTAAATATTCACGCTTCATTGTTCTATGTTCTATTTATATTTTGATTTCCACCATTCCTGCATTCTTTCTTTTATCTTCAGTTCTCCCGCATTATCCTGGGGATGATATAATGTAGTACCGGATAATGATTCAGGTAAATATTCCTGGGGAATAAAATGATCCGGATGATCGTGTGAATATTTATAATCCTTACCATAATCCAGATTTTTCATCAGACGGGTCGGTGCATTGCGTAAATGTAAGGGCACTGGCAGATCACCATGTAGTTCAGCAAACTTTAAAGCAGCTCCTATCGCCAGGTAAGCAGAATTACTTTTAGCGGAAGTAGCCAGATAGATTGCTGTCTCTGATAATATTATTCTTGCTTCAGGCATACCTATAGTATGGATCGCTTGGAAACATGCCTGGGCTATTAATAATGCATTGGGATTAGCAAGTCCTACATCTTCAGCAGCAGAGATAATTAGTCGTCGGGCAATAAACTCAATGTCCTCACCTCCTGCAAGCATCCTCGCCAACCAATATACAGAAGCATTAGGATCGCTACCACGAATCGATTTGATCATCGCTGAGATCATATCATAATGCTGATCGCCGCCTTTATCATATCGGGCGATATTCTGCTGCACCGATTCCGAAACCTGGTCATTTGAAATAATCACCTGATCATCCGGTGAAGCGTAAAATAAAATTTCTAGGATATTATATAATTTTCTGCCATCGCCTCCCGATAGATTCACTAATGCATCGGTTTCTAAAATATTCCAGTTTTTCCGTGATAATAAATCGTCTTTTTTAATGGCTTGTAATGCCATTTTAAGCAGGGCCTCTTCTTCTAAAGGTCGAAGTATATAAACCTGGCAGCGTGAAAGCAAGGCTGATATAACTTCAAAAGAAGGATTTTCAGTGGTAGCCCCGATCAATGTGATCACACCTTTTTCTACTGCATGCAATAATGAATCCTGTTGGGATTTAGAAAACCTGTGTATTTCGTCAATAAAAACAAGAGGATTGGGTTGATCAAAAAATTTAGTTCTTTGCGCTTTATCGATGGTTTCACGGACGTCTTTTACACCCGATTCTATGGCACTAAGTTGAAAGAAAGTCCGATGATGAATATTGGCTACCAGTCTTGCGAGGGTAGTTTTGCCGGATCCCGGAGGGCCCCATAAAATCATGGAAGGGATATTTCCTTTTTCAATCAATTTTCTAAATACGGCTTCCTGTCCCATCAGGTGGGATTGACCTGCAAAATCGTCAAGGGTCTGAGGGCGCATCCTTTCAGCAAGAGGTATCATTAAGTAAAGATGGCGAAAATGTCATTTAGTAAACGGATAAATCCTTGAAATTTCAAATAGGGACACCAGTCAAAGTCGCAATGCTTTAATAAATGGTTTTAACCATAATAATGATCGAATAAGAACGGTACCTCTAAATGTAAACCCAACTATTAGGTGGGGTTATTAGTTATTTCTTATCCTTATTTACCCATTGCATCAGGTTAGGGCATGACAGAAATAAAGGATCAATCCTGACATAAGTATCGGCCACATGGGTCTCTAACCACTTTACCAATACTTCATTTTTCTTAGACTCTTTAGCGAGGGATTGGAATTTTGCATAGTCCTGTTTAAGATTTGCCTGGTGAGGATCTGTGCGTGAATTAAGATAAAGTATCTTAAAATATTTTTCACCGGTAGCTCCGGTTAATTCAACAGGAATTG
The DNA here is from genome assembly GCA_040007895.1 of Saprospiraceae bacterium. Classification (GTDB taxonomy): domain Bacteria; phylum Bacteroidota; class Bacteroidia; order Chitinophagales; family Saprospiraceae; genus JADJLQ01. Next base: position 12,648 of record JBDTUE010000041.1, read on the forward strand.
AAATGCCTTTCACTTTCATACTGTCCAATGTAAAATAAACACCGGGTTCCAGGTCTTTGATCTCAAAAAAAGTATCCCCGGATTTAGGATTCGTGATACGACCATCATTGCTGAAAGATTGTTCTTTTTTATCTCCGTAATATTTTACAGCTCGGGAAAAAGTGATTGAATCTTTTAATATTAAATCGCGGGCGTGAAGTAATTTTTGACGAACAAGTTCGTAATCCGATTCTTCGATTTCAGGTTTAATAAGTATATGGCGGGTATGAATAGTATTCCCACGGTGTTCCAATAACTGGATCAGGTGATACCCAAAATCAGATTCTATGATATCAGAATATTGACCGGGTTCGAGGGTATAGGCTGTGGCTTCAAATTCTGCAACAAAAGAACCACGTTTAGCCCACCCAAGATCACCACCATTTCTCGCAGAACCAGCATCATCTGAAAATGTAGATGCAAGGTCTTCAAACTTTTCACCTGCTTTCAAACGGGCCTGGATTTTTTCAAGTTTGGCTCTGGATCTGGCCTTGGAAGAATCATTAGCCACCGGATGAATCACGATTTCAGACACTTCTACTTCAGAACTCAGATAGGGTAGACTATCCCTTGGAATACGCTGGTAAAAATCTTTTACCTCCGAAGGGGTCACTGCTATATCTTCCATGAGTGTAGATCTCATTTTTTCAGCGATTAATTGATTTTTCAGATCTTCTGAAAAGTCCTCCCTTACTTCTTTTGTGGTCTTTCCATAGTATGCTTCAAACTGAGTGACATCATTGCCCATACTCTCCAGGATACGTTCAATACGGGTATCTAATTGGACATCCAGCTCTTCATCCGAGATCACTACGCTATCTATAAATGCCTGATTAACCAGAAGTTTAGAGACCATCATGTTTTCAAGCATGAAACATTTATCTTCTGGTTTGGAAGGTCCCTGCCTGGATTCAATAAGTTTGATTTGTTCTGCCAGATCAGACAACAGGATTACTTCATTACCGACTTCGCAGATTACTTTGTCGATCACTTGTCGTTGCGCCCATGCGGATGGAATCAAACCTATAAAAAAGAATAGGCAAATGGATATGATTTTATGGAACTGGCAAGACATATTATTGGTATAGGATTTTGACATTATTTTTTCTTAATTCGGTTTCGTACAATTTTGTTTTAAATTCTTCAATGAGTTTATTTTTCCGTTTATTCAAAATGATCAACTTAGCTTTTTCTGCTACATAAGAAATCGGTGCTGTCTCCTGTTTGGAAACTAATTCGAGTACTTTAAAAAAATAAACATATTTATTATCACTGAAACTAAGACTTTCTCCATTGGTCCAATTTCGGGTGCTTATCCTGTTTTTCGGAAATAGAGCTTCGATATCTATGACGTCGTGCCAAACGCTATCTACCAGGTTATACTTATCATCATACCGGTCGGCAATCCGGGCAAGTTTCTTTTTGTTTGTTTCTGTAAGATCATCCCACCATTCCTTTACGTTTCGAATTTCTTTAATGTTATCGGGGATTTTCATGAAGTAACAACGAATGATGGATGTCTCCAGTTGATACTGATCTTTGTTTTTTTCATAAAATTCCCTGATTTCTTCTTCTGAAACCAACGAATCCAGATTTTCCTGAATCAATTGTTGTTGAAAGTTTAAAGCAATCAGCGATTCTTTGTATTTCTTTAACAGTTCTTCGATCACCAGGTCCTTAGGGATATGTTTTTCCGCTTCACTCAAAAAAACCTGTTCCTGGGTCCATCGGGTAGCATAGTTGTTAATGATATGAAGGCTATCTTCTTTCGTGGCATTGGGAGAAAACATACCTGATAAATCGCTAAGCAATAATTTTTTTTCATACACCGAGGCTATTGTAGGATCCGGCGCTTTATGTTCTTTTGGAAATGAGATGCAACCTCCAAAACAGACCAGGGACAAATATGCAAAACCTGATAAATTCAATATTTATTTTTTTATCAGGCTGGTAAGGACCGTTGAATTGACATCCACTTTATATTCATTTCTCAGTTGAGCAATCCATTCTTTTTCCAGGTAATCCTGGTAATCGGCTATCACATAACCTCTGGATTCATCCAGCGTCTTTTGAGATTTGGGTAATAGTTTTTCTACTTTTTTCCAGGTAGTAATTCCTTTTTCTTTATCAATACTAAAGGGTGTCGTAAATCCTGCAGCCCAGGAAAGTGACTTCATATCTTCAGCCTCCTTTTCAAGTATGTCTTTTTCGAATGTAATCAATCCGGCATTTTTCTTATTGAATTTAGCGATAGCTTTTTCAACGGAATTCTTTTTAGAAAAAGCATAAATAGTCTGGATCATCGGTTCATCCGTCGATTTGATAGTATATTCATGTACCAACGCCCTCTCATTCCAATTGTAGTTAGACTTATGTGCATCAAAGTATTTTTTCAGACCTATAGTATCCGCTGAAGCTTTGTCCCATACCGATTGTCTTGTGATTTCAAACAACAGAATCCCCTCTTCATATTCCCGCATCAGGTTTCTGAATTCAGGATATGATTTTGAAAGTTGTGATTGTTCAAACTCGATCACCTTCTCATTGACATACGAATTCAGCATTCCGGGCACTACTTTTTCAGGTGCAGTCCCGTTAGCAAACTGCAATCTCTCCTGTGTATTGGATTTGAGATATTTTGTAAAATCTTTTGAGTTGAATGTTTTGTCGCCCAATTTAAATAAATCAAGAGAGGGAAGATCTGGTGAGCCTTCCCAGCTAAATGAAGTAAAGTCGGCTGGCAAAGATTTCATATACGTATCGAAGTTTGCGGGGTCAAGCATGAATCCATTCATCGTTTTGATCCGTTCTATTACCTTGTTTTTTGCCAATTGATACCTACTATCCGATTCTAACTGGACTTTGATTTTCTCCTTTGCCTGAGGAAAAGGCAATTCTTCTTTTTTACTGATTCGTTTAAGCAGATGCCACCCAAGGCGGCTTTCTATCGGAGCGGAGACATCACCGTCTTTATTCAATGCAAAGATGGCATCTTCAAATACTTTATCAAATTGGTTGATGCCCACAAATCCAATATAACCGTTCCTGGATTTTGTATTTACATCATCTGAATAATGTTGAACCATTTTATTAAAATCCGCTTTGTTGATAATTGAATCATATACAGACATGGCCAGCGCCTTAGCTCCGGGGTTGTCTGTTTTTTTGATCAGGATCTGCGCTACTTCAATTTCCCTTCGGGCTGGTCTGACATCATCTACTCGGAGGATATGATATCCGGCACTGCTCCTTACCGGTCTGGATATTTCTCCGATAGACAAACTATAAATCGTGTTTTCAACTTCATAAAATCCATCCGGTAACAAAGAGGTCACGTATCCCAGGTCACCGCTATAATTGATATTGGATTTATCATCTGAATTCTCTTGTACTACTTTGCCGAATGGTACACCTTTCTTCAAATCATCATATGCTTTCATGGCCCTGGTGTAAGCAGCCAGGGTATCGGCTGGACTTGCATTTGTCGCTAATTGAAAGAATACGTGCTTTACTGAGATGTCCTTTTTCTGACGATCGTAGATTTCATGTATAAGCTGGTCACTAACCTCCTTATCCATGATGTACGAATTGGATACCTGGGATTGGTACATATGTAGTTCTTCCTTAAGATCAGGCAGCGTATCAAGTCTCATGGCCCGAGCTTTGGCTACTTTCAGTTTGAATTTGATGTATAAGTCAAGGTATTCATCAAGGGATTTTTTAGAGTAATCGGCTTCTTTACCATTATTTTTTCCGTAGATGTAAAGAAATTCACTAAGTTTTACCGGGTTGCCATTTACTGTAAACAGGGTAGCGTCTTCCGATTGACAAATTGCGAGGACATTAAATGAGAAAAGAATTAATAAAGTATAACTAATTCGTTGTGAGAACTTCATATATATTTTCTTGTGGGCGCAAATTTACGATTTCCTGCATTATGTGGCTATATTATTTAAAGTCTGAATCACACATTTTGAAGTTTAAAAACAAGGCAGGAAACTGCTGAATACGTTAGAAAAGGGATTGAAAAAACAAATTGAGGTTTTAAGAAGTAATTGCCAGAGAAATGAATGTGAAATAAGAACTGGCCTAAATGAAGAATGATCAGTTTAATTCAGTTACTTGAAGTCTACAAAATCAAAAACCTCAAGCAGGGTTAAGCCATTCTTTTTGCCATTGAAGAGATTCCTGAGAATCAAATGAGGGTTCAGTCTTTTCCAATTTAGATAACACTAATTGAATAGTCTCTTTAATATTGTTTGCAGTGATCTCGATGGTTTCATGAGCTTGATTCAACCAATTTTTAATTTCGTCTATAAAGAGGGGCATTTGATTCCAATGAAGGACTTTGACTCCCATGGCCTGGAGAGCGGCAGCATTACAATATTGTTCATAATGATTTTTAAGGGGAATAACCATTAGTTTTTTCTTCAGATATAATGCTTCGGAAGGTGATTCAAAACCTCCTCCGGTGATCAGTCCGTGGCAACTCAACATACTCCTGGAAAATAGTTCATTGTCGATCGGGTGGAATGTGCAATTCTTAAATCGTAAAGATTCTTTGATGCCTGGCAAGAATACATGGAACTCTATCTCCGGTAATTGGGATAAATGATTTTCAAAAAACGATCGCTCATAACTTGGATGATAGATAGTAATATGTCCCTTGTCAGATGGATTAGCATCAAGGATTTTTGATTTTATAACCGGGTTGAGTATAAAATCATCATAAGGCTGAAAATGAAATCCAATATAAGATGAAGAGGTTGAATACCATTTTAAAATGGATTCCCCTATCAGATTATTATGCACTGGTCTTGGAACATACTTGCTTCTAAAACTTGCCTGATGACTAAGTTGAATGGATTGTTTTTTCTTCAAATGACAAGCTATTGAAGTGATTGGTTCAAAATCATTAATGATCAGGTCATACTTCTCCACCGGTAAGCTTCGTGCTTCTTTACCCAATGCAGACCAATGATTTTTAAGAAGGATTTTTTTATAATCTATTGCTCCGCATGAATTGTAAAACAAGGATATACCTTTACTCCTGTATGCAACATTCAGGGGAATCTCCAGGGATGCATTGGATCCACTTAAAAAAATATCAACTTGCCCGTATTGACGGAGATAGGGGATAAGTTGAATACCCCGGCTGATATGACCATTGCCGGTCGCCTGGATGGAATAAAGGATTTTCATTCAAAATTGGTTGAATGCTACAAGTTTTTTTTATAAACCTAAAGAAGCAATAGACATCAGATCGCTTAATGTATACTCGTCTGCACTTTCATGAAATACAGGTTCCGGAAAATCTATATCAATAAAATCAAGTTTGTTGTAATGATAAATGCTCCACGTTTTATTTTCATACTCGAGGGCAGTAAGGTTTTCTATCCAGTCTCCGCTGTTGAGGTAGGTGGTAGATCTTTTATTTATTTCCACTTTTTTAATCTGGGGTTGATGGATATGTCCGCAGATCACGTATTGATATCCATCTTGTATAGCCAACTCAATAGCTGTATGTTCAAAATTATTGATCCAGGAGACTGCCCGTTTAACGCTGGATTTTACTTTCTTGGATAAGCTCATTTTTTCTTTTCCAAAAAAGAACAAAATTTTATTGATCATATGATTGATCCATATCAACAGATCATAACCTTTGCCGCCTAAGCGGGCTATGATTTTAGCGCTTCCTTTGGTCGTAGCATCGAAAACATCCCCATGAAATATCCAGTGCTTCTGACCATCGAGTGTAAGGATGAGTTTTTCCACGATATGAATATTCCCTAACCGGAAACCTTCATAGTTGCGAAGAGCTTCATCGTGGTTGCCAGGGATATAATATACTTTAGTGCCTTGTGAGGCCATCTTCAATATTTTCCTGATGATTTCTGTATGGGCTATTGGAAAATATTTTTTATTGAAATTCCAGATGTCGATAATGTCTCCATTAAGGATTAACATCTTTGGCTTTATGGACTTGAGATATTGTAAAAGCTCCTTTGCGTGACATCCGTAGGTGCCAAGATGAATATCGCTGAGCACGACTACTTCCGGATTTTTTTTATTCATTGACCTGATTTGACTACAAAGATCAGGTCGCTATATTAAGCCAGTATTAATAAAATATTAAATTATTTTTAAATATGTAACTAAAAGATAAATAAATACTTACTTGTCTCTTATAGTTGCGACCGGCATATTTGGATTATAGTTTCCTTCGATCAATGGATTTTGGACATTTCCGGTATAAGCTTTAACCTGAGTGCTTATGAAGTCGTATAGTTCCTGTACGGTGACTACTTTATTTCTATCCCGGTCCGCATCCCCTTTGAGTCCGCGAATAAGATAATGACTAAATATTCCTTGTCGCAGACCACTATCCTCTAAAGACACTTCACGGTTTTTGCACGACAAAATGAATGCAGTCCCACCTTTTTCATGATTGAGTATGGAATAATAATTATTGAGTGATGCTGAAAAATCCGCTTTGACAGCATTGGCATCAGACATATTTCCGGCATAACAGGCATCTATAAGACATAGTTTATGCTTTGCATGTGATGATGCCATGAGTTCATTGACTTCATCGTGATAGAGTTTATTATTGTAACCATCAAAATCAATGGGTAAAAATGCCCCATTCACTCCATGGCCGGAATAATAAAGCATGACTACATCATTTTCATCCGCTTTGCCAAACTGTTCCTGGATGGCATTGATTATATTATTCCTGGTAGCATCTTCATCAATTAAAATTTTGATTTGACTGTCCGGAATAGCGCCTCCTTCAGGACTTTTAAGGAAGGCATAGATTTGATAAGCATCATCATCAGCATATTTTAATACCGGCATATGATCATATCGTGCAACGCCAACTACCACAGACCAGATTTTTACTTCATCATTCTGATCAGGCGTAGTTTTACTTGTAGGCAATGCCAACCTTTGGTCTAGTTGTTTGACCGGGCGACCGTGGTCCCAGATGGCAGCATATACGCGGCCGCTTGTAAAATACATCATCCCCTGGCCCTGAGGAGCAATATCATCCCATTCCCCTTCATATCGGTCGCCATTCGCATAATAAACTATTCCTTTTCCATAGGGATTTCCGTTTTTGAATGGTCCGACATATTTAGACCCGTCTTTAAAAATGTAAACACCGTTTTCATTATTACACACTGCATCATTGCAGTTTTTTAGAACGGCAGGTTTATTGGAGTCTTGATTTGACCCGTTAGCTTCCTGGTTTGAACTTGCTATATTTGAATTTGTTGGCGAATTCCATCTTATTTTAGTGCGAGAGCCCCCATCTGTCGTTGCCGCTAAAGTCTGTTCATTATTTCCTGATAATTTATCTTCTTTCCAGGTACCAGAATTTTTTTTACCATCTGCATAGACCATAGTACCCTGACCATCCCGAAGATTATCTTTCCATTGGCCATCATATACGGATCGATCTTCGTAATAATATTTTCCGAATCCTTGCCGGACTCCTTCGGTAAGCAAACCTTCATATTTTTCTCCATTGGCGTAGGTGTAAACACCTTTTCCATGTGGTAGGTTCTTTAACCACTCACCTTTGTAACTGCCACCCATATTATAGGTCATGATACCCAGTCCTTCAAACTTTGAATGGACAAACGATCCTTTATAGATATCTCCATTGGCAAATTTGAAAATTCCGTTTCCTTCTTTATAATTATTGGACCATTGACCAGTATATGTATCACCGGATTTCATCCAAAGGGTTCCGATACCATTAATTTGAGACGCAGAAAATTGCCCAGAATATTTGGCTCCGGAGGGATATACATAAGTACCGGTACCAGAAATACAATTACCCGAAATGCATTGTGCAGCTGTATTGTTGTGAAAAGTAAACGTTAAACATAGAAGGGCAAGGAAAAAATTTTTATTCATGGATCAATAATTAAGGCGGTATGGATTAAAGGGTTATTAGAAGGGTGATATTGTTTGTTAGAATAGTTTTTCAAAATATTTAACTTTGCAAAAAAAAATTATGAAATCTATAATGCTTCTTTGCACTTGTTTGTTGATTCTAACTCAATGCAAAAATCAAACTTCAGGTGAAAACGTTGCTGCGAATACAACCGGTGATCCTTCTGCAAAATCATTTGGTGCTGCTATTAATACAGAGGGCAGTGTACCGGTTGAAAAAGCAGTTGCCATGTTGAATAGTGATGATAGTATTCCAATGAAAGTATCCGGCACAGTGACTTCAGTATGCCAGGCAAGAGGTTGCTGGATGAATGTAGTGGATGAATCCGGAACAGGCAAACCAATCTTTGTACAGTTTAAAGACTATGGTTTTTTTATGCCTAAAGATTGTGCAGGTAAAAAAGTGACTCTTGATGGTATAGCATACAAACAGGTGACCCCGGTAGAAGAGCTTCGTCATTATGCGGAAGATAAAGGTGCTACTAAGGAAGAAATTGCTGCTATTACCGAGCCCAAAGAGGAATTAAAATTCCTGGCTAATGGAGTAGTATTGTATGAGAAATAATTAGCTATCTTCGGCGCCGGACATCCAAGAGGAGTTCATTCCGACCAATCCATTTGAATCTAAATTTTATTGTTTTTTGATTGCGTATATGCATGAATACATATGTCGTGATCTTGCATTGAATTAATAAACTTAAACCTTAAATGTAATTATGAATTTTCTTGGAACAGTAGATTGGATCTTTGTGATTCTCTACTTACTTATCATTGCTGCTATTTCTGTATGGAGTATAAGGAAGAGCAAAGAATCCGCTTCGGATTATTTTCTGGCCAATCGAAACCTGGGTTGGTTTGTCATCGGAGCTTCCATCCTGGCCTCGAATGTAGGATCAGAGCATATCGTAGGGTTAGCAGGATCTGCTGCCCGATCAGGTACTGTGCTTGGACACTATGAATTACATTCGTATATCGTCCTTATCCTGGGATGGGTATTCGTGCCATTTTATATGCGTAGCATGGTCTATACGATGCCGGAGTTTCTTGAACGACGGTACAATCCGCAAGCCAGAAGATTATTATCTATCATCCAATTATTGAGTTATGTGATCACCAAAGCTTCAGTAACCATTTTTGCCGGTGCCCTGGTTTTTAATCAATTTATGGGTGTTGATTTCTGGACCGGAGCTATCATATTAGTAGTCGTGACGGGGGTTTATACCATAATGGGTGGACTCCATGCGGTGATGTATACCGAGGCCATCCAGGCGATCGTTTTATTATTTGGTTCAGCGATCCTTTTATTCTTTGGATTAAAAGAAGTCGGTGGATGGCATGCATTGATTACGGCTTTGCCCAAGGAGAAATTAAATATGTTTCCGCCATTAAGTGACCCGGAATATCCGTGGCTGGGCATATTGATAGCATCACCGATCGTGGGTCTCTGGTATTGGTGTACAGATCAACATATCGTACAACGATGTCTAGCTGGCAGGAATGAACAAGAAGCAAGGCGGGGAACCATCTTTGCAGCCTATCTTAAATTACTTCCGTTTTTTATATTTCTAATTCCAGGTTTGATTGCCTATGTATTGCATGCACAGGGGAAATTACAATTGGATGATACCAATTCCGCTTTTCCTACTATGGTCAAAGCCATCATGCCTATCGGACTCAGGGGATTATTAGCAGGTGGATTGCTTGCGGCATTAATGAGTTCGCTGGCGTCGGTATATAATGCATGTTCCACTCTTTATACGATGGATATTTATAAAAAAAATCATCCCAATGCTTCTGAAAAACAATTAGTCAAGGTAGGACGAATAGCCACCGGTATCGTAGTATTATTAGGTATGGCATGGATTCCTATGATGGGCCGTATCCCGGGTAGCTTGTATGATTATTTGCAGAGTGTACAGTCTTACCTGGCTCCGCCGATTGCTGCTGTATTTTTATTGGGAGTCTTTTTTAAACGATTGAATGCCAAAGGAGCTTATAGTGCCATGGTGATAGGGTTCATTCTAGGAGTGACAAAACTTACCTTGCAATTATTTAAGGACAATTTTTCACCCGATAATTTGCTATATAAATTTGCTTCGATCAACTTTTTGTATTTCTGTATCTATTTGTTTATAATCAGTATATTAATTCTTGTAGTCGTCAGTTTAAACTCACCGGCTCCATCGGAAGAACAAATCAAAGGTTTAACGTTCTCTACTACGGTAGCTGTGGATAAAGCAGCGAGCAGAGCGAGTTGGAATAGGACCGATGTGGTTCTGTCATTGATCGTAGTAGTAATAATCATAAGTATATTCACTTACTTTTCTCCGCTTGGAGTGGGAGGGTAGTGAAAGAAAGAATTTTGGACCAATAATGCATTTTGGAAAAAGGAAAATTGTGTTATATTTGCCGTCCAAAATAAGCGGAAGTAGCTCAGTTGGTAGAGCACAACCTTGCCAAGGTTGGGGTCGCGAGTTCGAGTCTCGTTTTCCGCTC
>JBDTUE010000042.1:0-23047 GCA_040007895.1 Saprospiraceae bacterium
GAAGTGTTGGATGTTAGTTCTGGTAAAACAAAAATGATTCTTGAAACAATGGATTGGATTGGTTCCCCTTCTTTCACTAAAGATGGAAAAAATATTCAATACGATAACGGAAATAAATCATTCCTTATTCCTGTCTCTGGCGGAAAACCTAAAGAGACAATATCACCCGTCAACAGTACAATGACTGAATCAGATGGCATGTATACTTATTATTCCGATCAGAATACAGGGACCAATCAAGTCTGGCGCAAAAAACAGGATGGAATAGGTCAGCAATTGACATACGATTCAGAACACGCCTGGTATCCTCATCTCTCACCAGATAAAAAATACATTGCTTATTTAGCTTATCCACATGATGTCAACCCAAAACAGTCTGTAGCTTATCAAAAAGTAAGTCTGAAATTGTTACCATTGGGCGGAGGTGGAGCAAAAAATATCGCTTATTTTTTTGGTGGTAAAGGAAGTTTTGAAAAAAATAGCTGGTCTCCGGATGGCAAACAAATAGTTTATATAAGCAATGGTATGAGAAGGTAGCATCCTGAATTGTATTCAGGTTGTTATAAAAACAAATCAATAGAAAAATACTTCATCTACAAACAACCAACCCGGCTGACCTTTGCCCGGATGAAACGGTGGTAGCTTAAGCACATTCTGAAGTTTTAATCTGTAATACTTATACACGGAGGGACTAAAATCGATATCCAATACTTCATTCCTGAATTTGCCAAGATCAGATTTCTCTAATGGTTTTAGTTTAAGATTTTTAATCACTTTTAAATTCGAAGAATCATTGCCGGCCAACAAAATAGCTTCCGTCGGAGGCACGATATATGAGTTCACACTCTTATCATAACTGACAGATATTCGATGAACTGTTGGTGGATTATCAAAATAAAACAAAACATCCATTGGAGTTTCTCTGTACGCTATCCACCCGGGTTCCAACAGGTTACCTATATTCCCTTTTTGGTCGTTGATAAGAGTATAGCCATCATTTTGATATTTGGGATTAGGTCTTGATAGTAACCATGCATTGCTTGGTTTTAATCCCTTTTTAAAAGCACTAAACTCTGCAACAGCACTTTTTAACCACCCTGATTTTACTGCCCTGGCTTTAACGGTAGTATATCCGGTCACCGCTATCGGTTTTTCATACAACGGAGATGAAGTACTATCCGGTATGCTGTCATTTATTGTATATCGTATTTCCACACCTGGTATCTGGTGCTTAATGATAATAGATTCAGTGGAGTCCAATATAGCATCATCGTTGACGAAAGTAGGTGGAGTAAGGGTAAGGACTTCAGCATCATCCGGTATATACCCCATATTAAAGTCAATTTTATTGCCCGGTTGATTTAGTGTAGAATCTTTAATTCCGGTATTCCATAGGTAAACTCGTTTCAAGGATGGAAAATCATTCAACACTCGAATAGAAGCCGTATCTAATTTAACTCCAGCCAGAGATAATACCCGCAATGATTGTAATTTTTTTAATTCTTCAAGGCCTTTGATGGTAATGGATGAATTATTAAGATTGAGTTCTTCGAGACTAATGAATTTAGAAATAGTTGCTGCCTCTGCATCATTCACCGGCATATTGTCCATATTAAGAGAGACCAATTGATCTTTAATCTTAATCAAATCCTGTGTTTTTAGTGGATTATATTTTTCTCTGACATAAAAATCTGCTTTTAATGCCGGTGAGTTCTGAGCGATTGGAGAAATTGTACAAAATGGATCATTCAGGCTGGCAATGAGTTTAGGGTTGGCTGGTTCAAAAGAATATTTTTTTATTTCTGCTTTTGCTGATTGTATCGTTTTGATTGCAAGTTTATATAAAGTATCTGTGGGTGGATATTGTTTTAATAAAGAGTCTGTATTAGCTCCTAAATGGATCCAGGTATGAAGTAATAGGATTTCATCTGCAGTCAACTGATTTTTTCCGTTGGGAGGCATGTGTTTTTTATCATCCAGTGGTAAATGAATGTTTTGCATCATTAAACTTTTCTCTGCATCACCGGCTATCCATATAGGACCATCATCGCCTCCTTTAAGAAGTTTTTCAATGGAGGTCATATCTAATCCTCCTTTGAGCTTATGTTCATTGTGGCATGAATAACATTTCGATTGGAGGATGGGTTGAATCGTAGCAGCAAACAAAGAAGGGTTGATCAGGGAATCGTTATCTGCTTTATCTTTTTCTAATGGTTTAAGTATAAATCCAGCGCCGTGAGTGAGTTCGGCTCCAAAGTGTGTCCCAAAGACCATCAATCCTATACAGGCAATCAAGCCTGTTGATATTATTCCTGGTTTTACTCCTGCTGAATATAATAAGCTAAGCGTATATAATAAAAATGAAAAACCAATAGTCAGGTACTTATGGTTAAACAAGACTTTATCATCATAGCCCCCCTCCTTCGAAAGAAATAAGCCCAACAAAGATGATAACAAACCCAGGCACACCGTCCATTGGAATAAAAGATCAAACATCCTATCCATGGAAGGAAGATGAAATATAGTTTTGGAAAACCATACACCAGCTAATACGATAGTAAGTACAATTGGAAAATGCAAAATCAATGGATGCATTCTTCCAGTACTTTGCAGGATAGGAGGAAGTGCTATTTTATCCTGTACTACACACAAAAACAGAAGTAATACTGCAAGAAAAAAACTAATATTAGAAAGTAGCTTTGGAAAAGATTTCATTCAAACCGATTAAAATTACGCCAGCAATCCTTGCACCACTTTTCCTGCCACATCGGTGAGTCGATACCTTCGTCCAAGATGTTTATAAACTAATTTTTCATGATCTAATCCCATAAGTTGTAAAACGGTTGCATGAAAATCATTAATAGGCACAGGGTTTTCTACAATATTGTATCCAAATTCATCGGTTTCTCCATAGGTGATACCTGGTTTGATTCCACCACCTGCCATGAATATACTATAACATTTAGGATGATGATCGCGGCCATAATTTTTTTGATCCAGTTTACCCTGGCAATAATTTGTTCTTCCGAATTCACCACCCCAGATCACTAATGTTTCATCTAAGAGACCTCGCTGTTTAAGATCTGTGATTAATGCGGCACTTGGCCGATCCGTGTCTCTTGCCTGACCTTTCATTTCATTTACAAGGTTACCATGTGAATCCCATCCCTGGTGATATAGTTGTACAAACCGAACTCCTGATTCAGAAAGTTTTCGTGCCAATAAACAATTAGCTGCATACGTCCCGGGTACTAAACATTCAGGTCCATACATTTTGATGGTACTATCTGTTTCTTTACTTAGATCAGTGAGTTCAGGTACTGCCGTCTGCATCCGGTAAGCCATCTCATATTGTTCTATTTTGGTTTTAATCTCTGGATCTTTAAATTCATCGTATGCATGTGCATTGAGCTGACTCAATTCATCAAGCATTGCTCTTCTATCCTGGCGATCAGAACCGGCAGGGTTATTTAAATAAAGCACCCGTTCATCACTGTTACTGAACTGTACGCCCTGATGTATACTATCGAGAAAACCATTCGTCCAAAGTTTGGAATATACCCCTTGTCCATTGCCTTTGCCACGCGAGAGTAATACACAGAAAGCGGGAAGATTTTTATTGTCGCTTCCAAGACCATAACTCAGCCATGAACCCATACTAGGCCTGTTGCCTTGTTGAGCACCTGTCTGTATAAACGTTAATGCGGGATCATGATTTATCGCTTCTGTGTTCATCGTCTTAATCACACAGATATCGTCTGCTATTTTACTGATATTCGGAAAAAGATCGCTGATCCATGTACCGGATTTTCCATATTGGTTAAATTTAATCTGAGATCCAATGAGAGGAAATTTTTCCTGAGAAGCCGTCATACCGGTGAGACGTTGTCCCATTCTGACAGATGCGGGCAGGTCTTGCCCCATCATTTCATTAAGTTTGGGTTTATAATCGAAAGTCTCTAATTGAGACGGGGCACCATTTTGAAATAAATAAATGATCCGTTTAGCTTTTGGAGCAAAATGCGGTAGACCTACCGGTGGAATAGATTCAAGGCTATTTCCGCTGAACAAATCTTTAGTCAACAAAGAGCCTATAGCCAGACCACCAAGAGCTAGGCCTGACTTTTCCATAAAATGTCTTCGGGTAATATTGAGCCGATGTTCTAAAAATTCTTTTGACATGGATCTAGGTTTTAACTACTGCTTCTTCAAGATTATAGATCGTATGAATGACTTGCATAAGAGCAGCGGTTTCGGTTTTATTGGTTACAGCAAGGTGTTTATATTCTCCGGCATTTAATAACTGATCTACTTTTTCAGGTGATTGAATGAGTTTGTTTTTTTCTCTTTCATAAAAAGGAAGCAACATTTCTTTTTCTTTAGCATCCGGTTTGCGACAAACAATCAGTCGGAATGCTTTTTCAATTTTATCAGCGATAGATCCATCTACGCTTGTATCCATTGAAAGCTTTTCTGCCAATACTCTCGATGCTTCAAGTACCTGGGGGTCGTTCAACAATACTAATGCCTGCAACGGAGTATTGGTAAGGCTTCGACGCACCTCACATTGATCCCGATTGGATCCATCAAACGTAAGCATAGAAGGTGGTGGTACGGTGCGTTTAATAAATGTATACATACCCCGGCGATAAAGATCCTGTTGATGATCCTGGATGTATCGCGCGAGTTGACCTCGTCCTGAAGTGGATGACTCCCACATTCCTTTAGGTTGATATGGTTTGACGCTTGGTCCACCTATTTCATCATTTAATAATCCACTGCTGGACATGATATGATCTTTGATCAATTCAGCTGTTAGTCTTGATCTTTTTGACCGGCTGAGGTATATGTTTTCAGGATCTGTCGTTAATTGCTGATCACTAATGACCGATGATTGCCTATAGGTAGCTGAGGTTACGATCATTTTTACTAATCGTTTGATGTCCCATCCATGATCCATAAAATCAAGTGCCAGCCAATCCAATAATTCAGGATGAGTAGGCATTTCACCCTGCATACCAAAATCACCGGAGGTCTTCACCAGGCCCCTGCCGAAAAATTCCTGCCAGATTCTATTTACATAAACCCGTGAAGTCAATGGATGTTTTTTGTCAAATAACCATTGAGCAAGACCCAACCTGTTTTTGGCCAATTTATTGGTATCGAATGGAAATATTTTGGGTGGAGTATTAAATGTTACGGAATCTCCCAATTGGTCATAAACTCCACGAATCAGTATCCTGGTAGTCCTTACCACACTACTGTCTTTCATGACCATCACTTGCACCGGAGTAGTATCTTTTTTATTGATAAAACTCATAAGGCTTTTTATTTCTTCCGAAGTGATGCTCATCTTTGGAGGATCTGCCAGTGAAGCGAGGCTGATGTCCCCAACCAATCCCTTTTCATTGACCTGGTTAAAGAAGGCAAAAGTGCTGTAATATGCTTTTTGAGAAATTGGATCGTATTTGTGATCATGACAATGAGCACATTCAAAGGTCATAGCAAGAAATGCTTTACCGAATGTATTGGTTCGATCTGTAACATAACTGAGTCTGTATTCTTCATCTATAATACCACCCTCCTGGGTGATTTTATGATTGCGGTTAAAACCAGTAGCCAATAACATCTCTTTACTTGGATTGGGCAACAGATCACCGGCTAATTGCCAGGTTACAAACTTTTCATACGAATAGTTTGCATTAAATGAATGAATCACCCAGTCCCTCCAGGGCCACATGGTACGAAGGCCATCATCCTGGTATCCATGACTGTCTGCATATCGCGCCAGATCAAGCCATGAAAGAGCCATTTTTTCTCCGTAATGCGGATTAGCCAATAGTTCATCAACTATTTTTTCATAAGCGTCCGGCGAGGCGTCATTTAAAAACCTATCCTGCATCTCAATGGATGGAGGGAGACCCGTAAGATCAATACAGACGCGCTTGAGTAATCTTTCTTTGTCCGCTTCTTTGTTAGGAGCAAGGTGTTTGGATTTCATTTTATCCAAAATGAAATGATCGATTTCATTTTTCACCCAATCACTTTTTTTAACGTCAGGTATCGGTTGAGCCACCGGAGCTATTAAAGACCAATGTGTTTTATATACGGCACCCTGACTTACCCATTTCTCGAGTAGTTTGATTTCATATGCAGATAGTTTAAGATTAGACTCCGGGGGAGGCATGATCTCTGAAGTATCCTTCGAGAAAATTCTGTGTATGAGTTCTGATTTTTTAATATCACCCGGCACTATTGCGAAAGCTCCGGGGAGTTCCTTCAATTCAGCATAAGCACTGTCTGCAATGTCAAGCCTGAGTCCCGCTTTACGTTTATTTCCATCCGGGCCATGACACTTAAAACAGCGATCAGATAAGATAGGACGGATATGTATATTGTAGTCTACTGTTGCGGGAATATCTTCCTGAATGCCTGAGTCATTTTTACATGAAAATATTCCACAGCCTATACTTATTAGTAGCGATAGAAATAGATATAATAAATTTTTATAATGACGCCGGACTGACATGGATTTTTCAGAGGCAAGGTAAGTATTTTTTGAAAATGCCTTATCGTCTTTTACCTTTAAAGGAATACTGAGAATATCCGCCACTACCAAAATAGTCATAAGTAATATTTAGACTATCAGAGTTGATAAAATTAATTTTTATATAATCCCCCTTACCTTGGTAACCATAAAAATACTCATCCCCTTTTCTCCACCATTCAT
This sequence comes from Saprospiraceae bacterium, assembly GCA_040007895.1. Lineage (GTDB taxonomy): Bacteria > Bacteroidota > Bacteroidia > Chitinophagales > Saprospiraceae > JADJLQ01. The sequence continues at coordinate 6,731 of JBDTUE010000042.1, forward strand.
ATTGTGGAGATTGGGGTACATTGCAACTGAATTTCAAAGCCGGCCTATACAAGGTGCCATCGATTTCTATAGTGTCGTTTTCATTAATATGTACAGCTATATCACCTTGGTATGTTGTATCCGTATAAGGAATGCATGCATAACAGCCTCCCAAAACCTTAAAAGTTCCATGATAAATTCCCGATTTATATGTGCAAACGTAGTCCGGAGTGTCTTCTTCGATAATGATACCCTTTTTGCAAGCATTAGTAACAAACAGTAGCCATGCTATTGAAATAAAAAGTACATAGGAATGATTTATAAAATGACGCCGGACTGACATGAATTTTTCAAGCGCAAGGTAAGGATTTTTTTGAAGATGTCTTTATCACCTTTTACCTTCAAACGAGAAGGTAAAATATCATATTCTGTGATTATTGATTTTAGTAATTTTCAGACTATAGGAGCTGATAAAATGAATTAGTGAATAACTAAAATCACCACCTTCATAAATATATTTGATCACCATTTCTCCGCCATATATCAATCAGGTTAGATTGAGGCAAATTACATCTAAATTTCCAAGCCCTGTACGAGTTGGTTTTTATTTCTATTGTGTCGTTTTCATTTATTTTTAATGCTACATCACCTTGATGTGAAGTATCCGCATAGGGAATAATACTCCAGCAACTTGGCCATATTCCGGATTGGTTCCACTATAAGTGCCGGATTTATACGGGCAGACGTATACATAATTAATTTCATCATGATGATAACAACCTACCATGATAAATAAAAGAAATAAAAAAAGGAGAAGGGTTTTCAATAGCTATTCTTTCAAAAGAAACTTCAGTAAATTCAAAGTTTATAGAAAGATAATCTCCAATTGTCACATTGTAAATTGTCATCCCGAAGCGTCGGGAGTCACATTCGTGCCTTTGATTCAATATTCGATCAGATCACTTTCTTTTATACTTATCGCCTCCGAAATCAAAAATCCGATATCCGAAATCAATTCACTCATCATTCGATCCGATAGCTATCGGTCATTCGTAATTCGTCATTACACTTGGCTTCATCTTCTTCCAAAAACAATCACGTTAGCTGTCCCACGAATTAATTTGCCCGTAGTTCGGTACTTAAACTCTATCCGGTCTATTCTTCGTTCTCTTCCAGGCAAGTCGATTACTCTGCTTTCACCACCTTCGCGGATATTTTCCTTAATAGCTACGTCAAATCGTTCACCATTTTCGAAGATTACATCGAAGTCTGAGATATGTAGTGGTGCATCGACAACTTTGATTTTAAGTTTACTATACCAATCATTACCTCCAACCCGGATTACATCGCGGTCGGTTGTAAATTTTACGGAGCGTTCACCAATTACTTTCCATTCATCGAATGTGGTGAAGGAAGATATGATTAGGGTAAACAAGGTTGCGATTAAAAAGATTTTCGTTTTCATTAGGAGTTGTTTTGTACTTAGATGTAAAATAAGGCAATAGGTTTAATCTATGTTCATTTTTTATCAAGCCCAGATCAAATGATAAAAAAATTGATCGTAGCAGTTCATACGGTTTTACATAATTGATTATGGCGTTTTGATCAGACCTTTGATAAATCAAGTCGCTTTAAAATTTTATCTTAATTTATACACATGGTATTCATTCATTCAATACCTTTGCCGCGTGATACCTCAAGTATTATCTCATATTGAATCCTTCATAAGCAAAGATTTGCTTTCACCCAGGTCATTCCAACCTATCCGTTGATTTACTTCAGCGAAGGATTTATCATTTTCTTAAATAAATAATGGTCCTCGTTGGATTTATTTTAAACCAATTCACGTTAATTCATTCCATTGATATAAAAAGATGAACCAGGAAAATCAAAATTCAGAAACAATCATTACAGAAGAAATACCAATTACTGTTGTCGTCGCTGGTCCGGAACACGCTGGTTATGCTCAGGCCATTTGTGATATGATCGAAGAATCCGCCAAAGCACGCAAAACCGGTATTGCCAAAAGAACACCAGAGTATATTATCAAAAAACTTAATAATGGTGATGCGGTCATTGCACTGCAAGGAGATAAATTAGCGGGCTTCTGTTATATAGAAACATGGAGTCATGGACAATATGTAGCTAATTCAGGCTTGATCGTTAATCCGGATATGCGTAAAGCCGGACTCGGGAGGGAGATTAAAATCAAAGCCTTCAATCTCGCTCGCGATAAATATCCTTACGCTAAAGTATTTGGTATCACCACGAGTCTTGCCGTGATGAAGATCAATACAGAGCTCGGATATAAGCCAGTTACGTTTTCTGAACTTACACAAGATGAAGCTTTCTGGGAAGGCTGTAGTAGTTGTCCCAATTATGATATCCTCAATCGCAACGAACGCAAGATGTGTCTTTGTACCGGTATGCTTGCACCATCTAAGATGGAAGAAATGCCTTACGATCTGTCCCGAATGATCATTAATGACTTAGCTCAAAACAATGGCTCAATCTGAAAAAGTAATCCTGGCTTATAGCGGAGGACTTGATACATCCTTTTGTGTAAAATACCTGCAACTTGAAAAAAACCTGGAAGTACATTGTGCTATCGTCAATACCGGTGGTTTTACTGCAAAAGAATTAAAAGGAATCGGAGATCGTGCCAAGAGCATGGGTGCTGCATCTTTTAAAGTATTGGATTATACCCAGGAGTTTTATCAAAAATGCCTGCGGTATCTTATCTATGGAAATGTATTGCGAAATAATACGTATCCATTATCGGTAAGTGCTGAACGGGTCTTTCAGGCTTTAGCAATTATTGAATACGCTAAAAAGAAAAGCGCTAAATATATCGCGCACGGAAGTACAGGAGCGGGTAATGATCAGATACGGTTTGATCTTATTTTCAATATTCTTGGTTCAGGATTGGAAGTGATTACTCCTATTCGTGATCTTAAACTCTCGAGACAGGATGAAGTCGACTATCTAAAGAAACAAGGCGTTGAATACTCCTGGGAAAAAGCACAGTATTCCATCAATAAAGGTCTGTGGGGTACTAGCGTAGGCGGTAAAGAAACATTGACATCTAATCAATATCTTCCTGAATCAGCGTTTCCATCTCAGGTCACTGAATCGGAACCGAAAGAAATCACACTTCAGTTTACACAAGGTCAGCTCACCGGGATTAATAATCATCATTACTCTAATAATGTTGAGGCTATCCAGGCTCTTGCTGCTATTGCTTCTCCGTTTGGCATTGGAAGAGATATTCATGTTGGTGATACGATTATTGGTATTAAAGGTCGTGTAGGATTTGAAGCAGCTTCGCCTCTGTTAATTATTAAAGCTCATCATTTGCTGGAGAAACATACACTCGGCAAATGGCAACAATACTGGAAAGAACAAATGGGCAACTGGTATGGAATGATGTTGCACGAAGGTCAGTACCTCGACCCCGTCATGCGGGATATCGAATCTTTCCTCGAGCATACTCAGGAGCGAGTGAGTGGAACTGTTTTCATTAAACTTTATCCATACCGGTTTGAACTACAGGGTATCGACTCTCCGCATGATATGATGCGCAGTAAGATGGGACAATACGGTGAGATGAATAATGCATGGAGTGGTGAAGATGCAAAAGGTTTTACCAGGATCGCAGCTATAGCAGGCAAAATACACGGAGCTGCTAAGTAATCAAATAGTGATTCCGGAGTTTCGGGAAGGTCAACATTTTTCATTGCCTGATTATTTTTTTTACTTTAACCTTGCAAGTAAATTTATACCTGTTCGATTGTAGTTTTGTATTTATAGTTATGAAATATATCATTCTTGTTTTTATCTTTTGTTATTCCTTTAGCTCCAAATCAATACCGCTTGATATTGAATTTCCATATTACTATGGAGATACTACTATTACGGACACGGTATTCGGCCCTGCCTATAAAGGAAAATGGATAAAGATGGGTGATAAAGTTATCATCGAAGGTCCATTTACCCGGTATGCAAAAAGTAAAGGTGGAACCCCGCCATTTGTTCCTGATGTAGTGGTATTACCAGGGACGGAAAGGACTATAAGAGATTGAAAGGATTGCTTCGAAAATATGAAGTAGTGAATTTTATTTTATCATATAAAAGATAAACTATAAACTACCATGACCATCATTTCAAAAAATCTTCAACCGCTTGCCTCACCTCACTATATTGATTCAAATTATAATGCCTTCCTCCATCCACGATTAATAGTCTGTCTGTAGATTTGAGTAAAGGTTTTAATGCCATGGCAGAAGATAATGGAACGATCTGGTCATCGGTACCGTGCATGATTAATATAGGACAAGTGATTTTAGGTATCCTTACATAGTTTTGAAAGGTATGCCGCAATGGAATGATATAGAGTAATGCGCCTAAATAAAATGGTACCACATTTTTTAATTCATCAAACGGAGTTTCCAGTATTAATTTTTGGGGCATATATTTCGTAGCAAGATAGGTAGCTACGCCGGTGCCCAATGAACGGCCATAAAATATCAGTGGTGAGGATGGATAATGTTGCCTGGCCCAGGCAAGAGTAGCTTCTGCATCTTTGTACAAACCTTTTTCGGTGGGCAGACCATTGCTTTTGCCATACCCTCTGTAATCAATCATCAATACATCATATCCGATATCAGTCAACACGGATGCAAATCTTCCCCATCGTTCGAGAGAATGCCGGTTGCCATGAAAGTATAAGATGAGACCCTTCGAAACTGAATCCCTTGATTTAAATAAAAGGGCATCTAACCTGATGCTATCGGAGGATTGAATGGTCAGTTCGGTGGCATCATGCGAAAAATGATAGTCCGGTGGCAGGGTCTGACGCTGGAAGATGATACGGTCCTGTTGAATATAAATGATAGCGAAGGCAAGCAGGTAGAGTGCAACAAGCCCGAGGAGCAATCGTATGAATATTTTAAGTACAAATTCCATATTCAATAAACCGTAAATCTAGATGTTTTATACTTATACTGAATGGTGAAGGGATTTAAATTGATCAAAATATTCCTAAATTACAAGACCAAATATCTAGAATTAATGACATCAATATCAAAGTTCTTAAACAAGATTTCCAATTGGAAATCATTGCTGTTTTTCTTCCTTTTATACATGTCATTCAATGTATATTTTCTAAAAAACGCTGAAGAGAAAATCAATAGCCTCTCCGGAAATACCAACGGGGTGATCGATTTAACGTTTGGCTTTAATGTTGAAAAAACTTTAGGAATGGTTGCCGCTTACTCTGAAGAGGCAAGAAGCTATTACGCTCGTACAGAACTTACTACCGATTTATTATATCCTATAGTATATGCCTTTTTCTTTGGGATTATCCTGACTCTTTTGTTTAAAAATAAAACCTATAGTCCTTCGCCGTGGATTAATATTTTACCCTTTATCAGCCTTGTCTTTGACTACCTGGAAAATGTTTGTATCGTGACCTTATTAAACTCTTATCCGAACCAAAACTATACAATGGGCGTTTTATGCGAATTGGTCAAGCTATGCAAATGGCTTGTATTCGGAGCCATCCTGGTTTTGATTTTATATGGCTTGATTAGATTGGTTAGTTCGAAAATATCCAGGTAAAAATAAGTGTAGCGCGTAATAGGGACAATTTTCATTCGTAATTTACCCGGATTAAGCATTGGGTTATTTTATAGTTCTTTCAGCGCTTTGTACGGAGGCTTTTGTATTGGTTGTATGCGAATAAAATTTATGAATCATTTGTTTTTGATTCAGGATGCTAAAGAAAGCTTACCTCATTCATCTAACCAATCTCTACCTTCTGTGCTTTAGAAGTACTTTTATCCAGCCGGTATATATTGAAGTTCAGTTCTAATTAAGTTTATAATTTCATTTTGCTGAAATATCAACTATATTTCACTCATAAAAAATATTCCGACCAATGTTTAGAAAACTATTTATCCTGGCGATCGTAACAATAATTTCTGCAAGTCTGTTTGCACAAAAATCTAAAAAAAGCAAGGGTGTTGCTGATACGGTTCATACTTCTGCAAGCATGACACCCTTGCCGTTTGATTACAATGATTATTTTAAACCATTAAAATGGCGCAGTATTGGTCCATTCCGAGGAGGCAGATCCGTTTGTTCATCAGGAGTAGTGGGTGATATTACTACCTATTATATGGGTACCACCGGTGGAGGGCTTTGGAAAACAGATGATCTCGGTCTGAACTGGAATAATATTTCCGATGGGTTTTTTAAAACGGGATCGGTAGGTGCTATAGCTGTAGCCGAAAATGATCCCAATGTAATTTATGTGGGTATGGGCGAACATGCGGTGCGCGGTGTAATGACACATCATGGAGATGGCGTTTATAAATCAACTGATGCAGGTAAATCATGGAAAAAAATGGGATTGGATCTCACGCAGCATATTTCTCGTATTCATATTCATCCTAAGGATCCCAATATCGTTTATGTAGCTGCGCAAGGGGCACTTTACGGTTCCTCACTGGATCGTGGTGTTTATAGATCTACGGACGGTGGTCTTACCTGGACTAAAATATTGTATGTGGATGAGAGGACCGGTTGTGCAGAACTTTCAATGGATATGAATAATCCCCGTATCCTGTATGCGGCCATGTGGGAACACGGTCGTTTACCCTGGAAAGTCATCAGCGGTGGTCCGGGAAGCGGGCTATATAAATCAGTTGATGGTGGTGATCATTGGGATAAAATACAAGAGGGTCTTCCAAAAGAATTGGGGAAGATGGCAATCGCTGTGTGCAGATCCAATTCAGAAAAAGTCTATGCTTTAATTGAAAGCGATTCCGAAAAAGAATTAGGTGGTTTATTCGTTTCAAACAATGGTGGTAAAAACTGGGATCGGGTAAGCAGTGATCATAGATTACTACAGAGAGCCTGGTATTATATTGAAGTATTTACAGATCCATTAAATGAGAATACGGTTTATGTACTGAGTGCACCGGCACTCAAATCTATTGATGGCGGTAAGACTTTTGAAACCATGTCAGGCACACATGGAGACTATCATGATTTGTGGATCAACCCTAAAAATTCAAAAAACATGGTTATCTCCAATGATGGTGGCGCAGCTATCACCTTAAATCAGGGAAAGACCTGGACTCCTCAGAGTACTATGCCTACGGGCCAGTTTTATAGAATAAATGTGGATAATCAATTTCCCTATCGGATCTATGGAGGACAACAAGACAATTCATCCGTGTCTATTGCAAGTCGTGAACTCGGAAGCAGGGGAATCTCATCATCTGGTTGGTATGCTTCAGCAGGTGGTGAAAGCGCATTTCTTGCATTTAATCCGGACGATCCCCGCTATGTTCTGGGTGGTAGTTATCAGGGAACTATTGAAGTGTTAGATAATAAATCAAAAGCTTCTACTAACATTATGGGTGCGCCTATTCAATACCTTGGAATGGATGCTAAAGAAATGAAATACCGTTATAATTGGAATGCACCTATCATTTGGTCAAAACATGAACCCAATACATTTTATCATGGCAGTCAAAAACTATTGCGCACCAGGGATATGGGTTTAACCTGGACTGAAGCTTCGCCGGATCTTACCCGCAACGAGAAAGAAAAGCAAGGTAAACCCGGTGGTCCTTTTACCAATGAAGCAGTAGGAGCTGAAAACTATGGTACGCTGGCTTATATAGCTGAGTCTCCTCACGAAAAAGGTGTGATATGGACAGGAAGTGACGATGGTTATGTACAGGTAACCAGAGACAATGGAGTCACCTGGCAAAATGTAACTCCGTCTGGTTTAAAAGAATGTTTGATCAATGCTATCGAAGTATCACCTCACGACAAAGCAACAGCCTATATAGCCACCACCCGCTATAAATTTAATGACCACACTCCCGGATTATATAAAACAACCGACTATGGTAAAACCTGGACCAATATTTCTTCCGGTATTCCTCTCAATGCTTTTACCCGCGTAGTACGCGAAGATGATGTGCGTAAAGATTTATTATTTGCCGGTACGGAACTAGGCGTTTTTGTTTCATGGAATGGTGGTCAATCCTGGTCTCCTTTTCAATTAAACTTGCCCATTACACCGATCACTGATTTAAGAATACATCGGGGAGATCTGATAGCATCTACTTCAGGAAGGGCGTTTTGGATATTAGATGATATTGGGTTTGTCAGACAGTTTAAACAAGATACTATCTCTTATACTTTCTATCAACCCGAACCAGCGATTCTTATCAATTCATCTTCTGATTTGGACAAGACTTCTGTGGATTTTCATGGTTCAGGCAAACTACAGGGCATCAACCCGGCTTCTGGAGTAGTGATGTATTATCAATTGCCGGATACTATATCAAAGGATATCATGACTATGGAGATTAAAGATGCTACTGGAAATCTTGTTAGAAAATTTAGTTCTAAAGCAGACAGCACATTTGTTTCCTGGGATGGTGGTCCGGATGCAGATCCAACCATATCTAAGAAAAAAGGGCTCAACCGTTTTGTGTGGAATATGAGATACCCAACTATAACCGGAGTTCCGGGTACTTATATTGAAAGTAGTTTTGATGGTCACAAAGCATCACCAGGAAAATATACCGCCGAAATAAAAATGGGTAATAAATCGATGATGACTAATTTTGAAATTCTGCCAAATCCGCTTTATGATACAGATGCTAAACACTATCAGGAATATCATTCCGTGATGCAAGCGATGGAGACCGAAGTAAATCGAATGCATGTCACGATCAATGACATGGCTGCCAGACGCGAGCTATTGGAATCGATAATATCCTCTTTGCCCAATGAAACTAAATTCGATGCTATTAAAAAAGAAGGCCAGGCTTTAATATCCCGGATGAAAACCTGGGATGAAGACATGATACAACGAAAATCTAAAGCATATGATGATGTAGAAAATTTTCCCAATAAATTCACTGCAAACTATTTGTTTATGATGAATCAAACAGAAAGTGATATACCGAAAGTCAACCAGGCCTCCCTGGATCTAAAGAAAGAATTAGATCAACAATGGGGCGTTTTTAAATCACGTGCTGAACAGATAATAGATAAAGACCTTCCTTCGATCAATAAAAATCTATGGGATGCAGGTGTAGGACCAATATGGAAAAAGGTTCCTACGGAAATTCAAAAACCAAGACCGTAACCCAACAAAGTACCTTCCACTTAGTATAGCCTTTGCGCTTATAGTGGAGGGCACTTAATGCAGAAGTAAAAGCCATTTTTCTAACACCCTTTGCTATTGGCATTTACTTTTAAAAATATCCTGGCAAGTGCCTTCCACTCAGTATAGCCCTTTGCGCTGATAGTGGCAGGCACTTAATGCAGAAGTAAAAGCCATTTTCTAATACGCTTTGCTATTGGCATTTACTTCTTTTACATCTCCAATAATTTTTTTCCTCTTTCCAAATTGCAAATTGGATGCTTATCTAATCCCAAATATTCACATGCTGAAGAAAATTTCCATTGCTCAGGGCTGAATACTAATTTCGCTTTCACTGGATTTTGATGAATGTATTCAAAGACATTCTGAACAAATTGATAGTTGATTGCAATGGTTTCATAACCTTCCAATTCAGTAAAGTTTTTAAAATTACTACCCGGGCCAACCGTATTTTTTGTTTTAGATCTAAATAATGATCCCGTTCGGGTTTCCTGGCGGTTTTATTGCCTTAGTATAAGAGCTCAGCATTTGTCCAATTGAAAATGAAAGGTTTTGCATTTCACGAACTTTTGATAATTCAGCGGCGGATGGTAAAGTGGAGATCAACACATGAAAATGATTAGGCATCAAACAAAAAGCAAGAATATCTGCATATGGACTTAAATAAACGCTCAACTTTTTACGAAAAAAAACATAATTACTTTCTGAGAAAAAAATCTTTTGTTTATTGTTTCCCTGATTATAAATATGATAGATTTGAAATGGTTGATATTTCATTGGGTGTTCATAACAAAATTACAAAAGTTCAAAACAAAATATTTGAACTTTTAATAGATTGGTTATGGCTTTACTTCGATAGATTGTTCCTCTAATATTAACTTTATCCACTCAAGCAATCACTCAATAAAAAAAAATTCATCTCCTTTTTGTTGCTTTTTTTGAGCTTTAAAAATATATTATTACGTTGCATATTCATTCATTGCCATTGTTAAACATTAGAAATTTATTCCCTTTCGATTATTTTGGAATTATGAATGTATCTGATCGTTTTGAAAATGCTCTTTGCTAAAATAAAACTGATTAAAAAAATTTCATTAATGCTTCTTTACGGCTGCGGGATACATTGATAATAGATCCATCACTCATCACAAGGTATCCTCCTTCACCACGGACATATTTATTCACTTCATTTAAATTGACTATATAAGAATGATGGACTCGAATAAAAGAAGAAAAATCCTTTAATTGCTCTTCCATTTCTTTTAAAGTCCTGCAAGCTGTGATCTTAGTATTATTTTTCAGAAAAAGATTAACATAATTGTCGTCTGCTTCGCAACGTACCACCTGTTCTACAGGAATTAATTCAAAACCTTCGAATGTAGGAATTGCAATCTTCGTGAAACCTCCCTCTGTATTTTTTATCTGACTCATCAGCATCTGAAACTGCTCAGGCACCGGCAGGTTTTTTTGCGTTTGCACTTTACGTATAGCTGCAATGAGTTCTTTCGGATCTATGGGTTTTAATAAATAATCCAGTGCGCTAAACCGGATTGCTTTAATAGCATATTGATCATAGCTTGTTGTAAAAATAATGGAGAACGGAATTTCTTTAAATTGTTCCAGTAACTCAAACCCATTCATCATAGGCATCTCTATATCGAGAAATACGATGGATGGGTTGTGTTTCCCTATGGCTATTAGTCCCTGTTTTGCGGACATGCAATGTTCCATCACCTGGACATCCGGGCAGTAGTCGCTAAGCAGTATGCTTAATGTATCCAGGCAATGAACTTCATCATCAATTAAAATTGCTTTAATCATAAATGACGGGGATTTTAATAATTACTTCTGTGCCTGCTCCGCTTCCATCGGGATGCACTAAATCAATAATGGTAACGGGGGATTTCGTTCCATTTGAATTCTGCAGCTTACTAATTCTATCAGCCGTTATTTGAAGTCCCATGGATTTATGCCGGGTAGCCGATTTGCTTGCAGTAGCTGTTGCGGCCTTTCGTCCGACGCCATCGTCCGATATTTTGAAAACCAATAGGTTACTTTCCAGACTAATTTCTATATCGAGTTTTCCTTTTTCCTCTTTATGCATCAACCCATGCCAAATGGCATTCTCCGCATAAGGCTGGATGATGAGTGGTGGAACTTTCAACACATCAATATCCAAATCTTTTGGAACAGTAATCTTGTATGCAAAATGATAATTAAACCGCAGTGCTTCCAGCTCAAGGTATAGTTTTAATGACTCCAATTCGTTTTCCAGACTAATTAATGGGGCCTGCGAATTCTGCAAGATCATACGCACCAGTCTTGAAAATTTGGTAAGGTATTCAGATGCCAGTGAACTATTATTCTGTAAAATGAAACGGTTGATCGAGTTAAGTGAGTTAAAAATGAAATGCGGATTCATTTGTGCTCGCAGCATCTGCATTTCGACTTCCGTTTTCTGTTGTTGCAGTTCGACTAATTTTTTTTCTTTTCCCGAAAGTTCCAATTGTCGATTGAATTTTTCATACAGACGCCAACGAATTAAACTATAGAAACCAACTATCACGAAAATTACTGCTGCTATTTTGAACCACCACGTGCTCCACCAGGGAGGCGTGATGATAATTGCAATACTTCTCTCTGCCCAAATGCCATTACTGTTCACTGCCTTCACCCTGAAAACATATTGTCCCGGCTGGACATTATAATAATAGGCCATTTTTTCACCATTGCCTTTCCTCCAGGCATCGTCGTAATTGTACAATTTATATAAAAGATTTTTTTCCGCTTCAAGTGTAATAAAATCTATATTATTAAATTCAATAGCGAAATTATTTTGATTATAGTTGAGCGTTATCTTTTCAGTTTGCGAAAGAATTTGAGGTAGGATATTGTTCTTACCAGGTATTAACTCTTTATTACTTATAAAAAATTTGCCGATGTACGGTTGTGCACCTAATCCTATTTCCTTTTTAAACGACTCTGGTTGAAAGTGATAATAACCAGCGGTATCACCAAAATATATTTCACCCTGTGAAGAAGTAAACCCGTGCTTAAATGCAATTTTCGGATCTATTCCCCAGGTTTTTCCAAACAACACAGCATTTTTTGTTTCAGGGTTTAATTGAATAAACCCAATATCAGTCTGTAGCCATAACAAATGCTCTTTATCTTCTGCCATTGCCCGAATAAGCATGCTACTGTTTACAAGGTTGGTGGAATCACTAAACAAGGAAAAATTACCTGATCGTTGGTTGTAAACATACAGGCCGGATCTGTACGTGCCTATCCAAACCCTGCTGCGGCTATCCTCAAAAATGAAAAAGATCGCTGATCCGTTTACCTCTAAACCATTACTGAATTTCCCGGAATGCTGATCAAAGCGATTCAATCCTTTTGCGGTGCCAACCCAGATACTCCCCGATCTATCCTTTTTAATACTGGTGACTCTATTTGCGTTGATACTTGTGGAATCTTTAGGGTCATAAGTATAATGTTTAAAAATACCGGATCTTATATCCAATTCATCCAGCCCCCGATTTGTTCCGACCAAAATTTTCCCGTTTCCAACAAGTTGAGTGACAAATACGACATCTGTAGATATACTATTACTGTCTTTATCGTCATGCCTGAAGCCGGTACAGGTGTTCGTGATTTTATCATAATAGTAAAGGCCACTCATGGTAGATACCCATAAATTATTGAGTGAGTCATGTTCCAGGTTGGCAACAGCATATTTGGGAAAGGTTGTATTAGAATCCGAAAAAAGGCTATCCTTAGTATTTCGAAGCAGCCCCTTGTTGGTGCCAAGCCACATAATACCGTCCGCATCCTCTGCAAAGCCATTCACTACTATATCCAGGTGTGAATAAATTAACTGGTTGGGTAATGTAGATATCTTGTATAATACCTGGTTGTCATTTGCAGGTTCCCAACCGGTAGCCCATAATAAATTGTCTTTTGTTTTAAGAAGACCCCAGTAATCGTTTTTATCAATTTTGTGTGACCCGGTTCCGGACGTTCCAAAATATTCAATCGTTTTTGTAGCAGGGTTATACCGGTTGATCCCAGCTGCATACGTACCTATCCAGATACATCCCTGCATATCCTCATTAATAAAGGTGATATGATCTGCAGCATAGAGAGCATGAGCATTAACAGGTGGCCGGCTTAGTTTTTGAGAATTTTGGGGGTCATGCAGGCAACGATGAAAAATCCCTTTTTCTCTGTCCATTATGTGCAGGCCATCACCGGCAGTGCCAATCCAGAAAACACCCCTGCTATCTTCAAATATCGCCCTGACCCTGTTGTCAGTCAGGGATGTTTCATCTTTGTCTTTGTGCTGATATCGTGTAATTTTCCCGGTGGCTTTATCAACTTTATACAAACCATGCAGAAGGGGGTCCTGTGTACCAAAAGGGTTACCGCATCCAATCCATATTGTTCCGGATTTGTCTTCGTATAAAATTCTTATTGATTCACGACTTAATGCAAGTCCATCTTCCGAATTGTTTTCAATATGAGTGAATTTCCCCGTTTGGCGATTAAGCGTGTCAAGCCCTTTGTTAGTACCCACCCATAATGTGCCGTTTTGATCTTCCAATAATGCCCCTATCATATTACCGCACAAACTGGAAGGGTCTGCATTATTATGCCTAAAATGTGTAAAGGTTTCAGTTTCCGGTTCAAATCGGTCCAGTCCATTTTGATAAGTTCCAATCCAGATATTACCTTTTAATCCTGTACAAAGACATTCTAACTTGTCTGAACTAAGTGAATTCGGATTACGTGGATTTGATTTGTAGGATATCAAATTACTGCCATCGTACCTTAAAAGGCCATTATAATTATCGGCCAGCCATAAGAACCCTTTATTATCCTGGCACATTCCTACAATATTTGTAAAAGTTCTGTCTACGGATATAGGCACAGGTGTTATAGAAACCTGCTGGCTCTTACTTAGCATAGGAACCAATATTAAAATAAGTGATGATACAATTTTCAATACGCTCAATTTGTCAAGATTAGACGTGGATTTATTGATTCGGCAAGAAAAGAATAATAAACTTTCAACTTCCAACTTCTTTTGATTGAAGATTTTCTTTTCACTCTGTAAGTTACGTTCTTGCTATTTACTGCATATACACCGTGTGCCAAAAATAAATGTACATAAAGGGATATGCTTACTCTGTTTTCTGGTTAAAGTTTTTGTACCACTCTTTTCTAAATTAGTATCATTCTTTATCTCTTCCTGACAGCAGCTGATTATGCAGATCATTGAAATAATCCGTGTAACCATTAAAAAAAATTTGTCGCATGACCTAAGTTTGAGTGATTGCTTATATTTATTCTTTTTATGATTAGCTCATATTACTACGGTAGACGGTTCATCGGAGATGGAAGAGCGATCAATAGTTAATTTCGCCGTTAGACGTGTGGGACTCATGTCCTGTGACTATGTCATAAACCATGTTTTCATAGACAAAATATCCATTTGCACCAGCAAACCTACCGGTACCGCCTACTATGGTTGAGCCTCCGGTAATAGTTGCGATAGTAGAACCGTCCGTAGGGAAAGATATTACAATCTCTCCTTTAGTCCACAATTCGTCGCCATTTAAAGTATAGGCTATATCCTCGGAAGTGATGGAAAATACACCGGCAGAGATAGTCGTAAAGCTAGTGTTGACAACTTTGCCATGAACTGTGCCAAGATGCGTCATATTGCCATAGAAAAGGGATCCTCCATAAACTGATCTTGGATTCGGATCAGGATCACTTTGTATTCTATTAGAGATGGGCCTGGTCAAATACATTTTGGATGGCGCCTCAGCCTGAGGTCTTTTTTCAGATATGGATTCTTTCTGACATGCGGCCAACAATAAAAATGAAATAGCCACGATCATAATTTTTTTCATGTTTGAATTTTTATTTGATAATTAATTGGGTGAATATCTTTCAAAACTAAACCTCTGGATTATTGAATAAAAGCTGCACTGAGTTATTGACTTGGTGGGATGGTGATTTGCAGAAATGGGGTAGTAATTTCCGGTTTGATAAAACTCAAATAGAGCTATTCAGATTTATAGTTTGAGATCTTATTCTTTTTACCTCTGCCATATTGAACAGTGAAGCTTCCTATTAAAGCAAGCAGTGTTCTGAATTTTCTATTCATAAATGGCATCTACTTACTTTCGTTATATTCCTTAATAATTTCTTCCCTGTTTCCAAATTGCACTCAAAACAAAAGATTGGGATTTTTATTTCTGTTTTAGTAACTACTTTTGAATAACCTCGTTCCTGATTAATTAAAACCAATCTATTCTGAATGTCTATAGAAAAAGTAAACATCAACTCCAAACTTTCCTTATTCTCAGATTATTTTAATCCCCGGATCGTTGGAGAGCTTAATGGTCAACATGTAAAACTTGTAAAATTCCAGGGTGAATTTGTCTGGCATAAACATGATCATGAAGATGAACTCTTTTATGTGTTGCATGGAGAGTTCAGCATGGAGTTCAGAGACAAAACCATACTCTTAAAAGAAGGTGAATTTCTAATTGTTCCAAGAGGAGTGGAGCACAAGCCTATCGCGGATCAGGAAGTATCGATCCTATTGTTCGAGCCCGCTACTACACTCAATACAGGAGATGTACGTAGTGAATTGACCAGGGATATTCTCGAAACGATTTAATCTCATTATTTAATCTTTGGTGTTTTCTAAAAAAGAAATATTCTTTTTTACTGAATTATTATATTTTCACTTAATTGCATCAAATTTTAAAGCATATGAATCGCAGGAATCTCTTGAAAAGTGCCGGTGTAACAGGAAGCAGTGTATTATTATCTTCTATTTACAATCCTACAACATTGAAAACTGATCACAAACCTGAAAAACCATTTAAAAAAAGGTTTGCATATTGTTTTAATTCCAGTACCACCAGAGGTCAGAAAATTGGCCTTGAAAAAGAAATTGAATTGGTAGCAAAAGCGGGATATGATGGAATGGAGTTATGGATTCCGGTTTTGAATGAATATAAAAAAAGCGGCAAATCAATTAAAGATCTCGGTAAGAAGATAAATGATCTTGGACTCCGGGTTGAAGATGGAATTGGTTTTGCACAATGGATTCATGAAGATGA